>CAVGBY010000007.1:20040-34279 GCA_963627355.1 uncultured Prevotella sp.
TTCAGTTTTTTCAGCGCTTTCTTTTCTTACAGGAAGCGTCAGGTGCGTTCCGTTTACAGTCGCGTTCACGCTTGGAAGAATTATATCGTATTTTCCGTTGCTCACCTGGGCGATTACCGCGTAATAGTAATCGTTGTAGTTTTTTACCGTGTCGGTGTAGCTTTTTGTTTCAGGTTCAACTGTGGCGATTGGTGTTGAGTCAGAAATATCGTAGTAACTTCCAATCGGCTTTGAATTTCTGTATATAAAAAGTTTCTGGATTTTTGGTTCCGGCGCGGAAGGATTTTTCCAGTTTAGGATTATCTTGTTTCCGCGAGTTCCGGTTGCCTCAAGGTTTGTGATTATCGGTCTGTCTTTTGCAAAACAATTTGCCGCCAAAAAAAAGACTGCAGTTAGTGTAAAAAGTTTTTTCATGTTTATTATTTTATTCCGATTTTGTATAATTCTCAACATGAACTATGCACGAGTATTTTTAAAATCAAAAGAAGAAAAGGAAATTCAGCAGGGGTTTCCGTGGGTATTTGACAACGAAATTTCTTATGTTAAATATAGAAAATCAGAAAGGGATGAATGGCAGCAGACTCCAGTTGAGGAGACTTCTGTTCCGAACGGAAGCGGCGTTGAGGTTTTTACAAAGGCTGGCGGATTTCTTGGTACAGGGATAATAAACCGGAATTCAAAGATTACAGTAAGGCTTATTTCAAGTGAACACGCTGACAAAGTTTTTGCCGACACAAAATCATTCTGGGAAAAACGTGTTTTTGACGCAGTTAATATCCGCCGTGTCCATTATTCAGAAAAAGATTCTTACAGACTGATTTTTAGCGACGCTGATTTTTTTCCGGGGCTTGTCTGCGAGCGTTACTGCGATGAAAATGGAAGAATTTATCTTGTGGTCCAGTTTCTTTCCATGGCGACAGATATTTACCGCGACGAGATTCTTGATTCCCTGAAAAAAGCCTGCAGACCATATGCGGTTTATGAACGTGATGACGATGGCGTGCGTGAAAAAGAGGGGCTTCCTAAGGCTGCCGGATGGATTGGAAAGCAGGGCGACACAGAAATAGTTATTGTTGAGAACGGAATCCGTCTAAAAGTTGATATTGCGAACGGACAGAAGACAGGGTATTTTCTTGACCAGAAAGATAACCGTGTCGCGGCGGCGGCGTTTTGCCACGGAAAAAAAGTTCTGGACACGTTCACGCATACAGGCGCGTTTGGTCTGAATGCCTTTAAGGCCGGGGCAAAGGAAGTTGTTTCTGTTGATATTTCAGAGGAAGCTGTTGAAATGGTAAAAAAGAACATACAGCTCAACGGCGCGGAAAAAAACATGAAGGCTGTCTGCGCGGATGTTTTTGATCTCTTGAAAAAATATGAGGCTGACGGAGAAAAATTTGATGTGATAATTCTTGATCCGCCTGCTTTTACAAAAAGCGCAAAGACAATCCAGAAAGCGTACGGCGGCTATAAGGAAATAAATCTTAGGGCAATGCGGCTCCTGAACGATGGCGGAATTCTTGTTACCTGCTCGTGCTCATATTTTTTTGATTCCCATTATTTTTACGATATGCTTATGCACGCGGCTATGGACAGCCACAAAAAAGTTCAGATTCTTGAAAAGCGTGGAGCGGGCCAGGATCATCCGGTTCTGCTTGGCTATCCAAAATCTGAGTATTTAAAGTGCGCAATCTGCCGGGTTATGTAAAGGATTTCTTGATGCAAAGATACAATTGCGTTGTTGTGCTTGGACCTACAGCCGTGGGAAAAACCTCTATCGGAGTTCAGCTTGCCTACAGATTTGGCGGAGAGATTATTTCCGCGGACTCAAGGCAGACTTACCGCGGGCTGGATTTGGGTTCCGGCAAAGATTTGGATGAATATACAGTCTGCGGTGAAAAAATTCCGTATCATCTTATTGATATTGCCGATTTAAGCGAAGAGTACAACGTTTTTCATTACCAGCAGGATTTTTACCGCGTTTTCGACAGTCTTGTTTCTAGAAAAGTTCTTCCTGTTATTGTTGGTGGAACAGGAATGTATCTTGACGCGGTTATCAGAAATTATGATTTGGTTGACGTTCCTGAAATTCCGGAGCTGCGAAAGAGTCTTGAGTCAAAAAGCCTTGAGGAGCTTGGTAAAATTTATCTTGAGCTTAAGCCTGATTTGCATACAAAAAATGACTTGCTTGAGCGGGAACGTATTATCCGTGGAATAGAAATTTATCACGGAACACACGGTGAGCTTGCGGAAAAACTGAAAAAATCAATGTACAGGCGCCCGCAGATAAATCCTTTGGTTATCGGAACGACGCTTGAACGCGAAAAAGTCCGCGGAAATATAAAAAAACGCCTGCAGGAACGCATTGATGCTGGAATGATAGATGAGGTGGCGACTCTTCATTCAAAAGGCTACAGCTGGGAACGCCTTGAAAAACTCGGCCTTGAATACAGATACTGCGCCTTGTACCTTCAGAAAAAACTTTCAATGGAAGAGATGTTCGAGCAGCTTTTTATTGCAATCCGGCAGTTTGCAAAGCGGCAGGAAACGTGGTTCAGATTTATGGAAAAAAACGGCGTAAAGATAAACTGGCTTCCTTCCGTTCCAGATAAGGAAACAAGAATAAAAGCGGCAGTCGAGCTTGTTCAGAAAGAAATGCCGCTTGATTTAGTCCGATAAAAAATGAAGAAAATTATGCTGAAATTGCTACCGGCTCTGCTACAGGTACTGCCACTGTCTTGATTTCTGTAAGATAGCCTGTGCGGATGCAGCTTTCAAAAAGCTCCCTGCTCAAAAAATCGGTTTCCACATCCTCGTAGCCGTCCTGGTCGCGTACAATCCGGATTATAAATCCGTTTTCCTCTTCGCAGAGAATTGTCATATAGTCGTTTTTGTTTCCAAGGCTCTTAAGTGAATAACTTTTCATAATATAACCTCCCGTTCGGGTCTTAAGTTTTATTGAGTTACATTTATATAATCGGTATTATTTTTTTTGTATGTTAGAGATTTCGTGTTTTTTTGATGCTCATTTTCATTTTTCGGAATGTATGAGATTTGAAAAGCCGTCTGATTCGCTTGCAGTATTTGAAAAATATTATGGCTGCTCGTGCGCTCATTCTGCTGAGGAATGGGAAAATCAGAAAAATGCGCTGGATTCTGCAGAAAAAATACATATTTTAAAGTCGTTCGGACTTCATCCGCAGAATCCGGCTGTGGAAAACGCTGAGTTTCTGGAAAATCTTTTACGGAACAACGAGCTTGATGCTGTCGGTGAGGCTGGTTTTGACTTTTTTACAGAAGAATTCAGAAAGAACTTTGAACGTCAGGACGAGGCGTGGCACATTCAGCTTGAGCTTGCCGAAAAATACCAGAAGCCGCTTGTTGTTCATTGCCGCAAGGCCATGCAGAATATTTTTAAGGAGATAGACGCCATAAAAAATATTCCTGCGGTGCTTTTTCATTCTTTTCCCGGACCTGTTGAGGAAGCCAGTTCTGTTTTGCGTAGGCTGCCGGACGCATATTTTAGCTACGGAAAGCAGATTCTGAACGGAAACAAGAAGGTCCTTTCGTGTGTAAAGAACCTTCCGCTAAAAAATATTCTTTTGGAGACAGACGCGCCGTTTCAGTGTCTAAAAAATGAACGCTTTACCTCCTGCGCAGAGATAAAGCGTGTCTATCAGGCGGCGTTTGAAGTCCGCGGGGAACTTACGCCGGAAATAATCAAAAATAATTTTTTTACGCTGTTTGGTCTTTAGGATAATGAAGGGCGGGCAACCGCCCTACGGACCAAAAAACAATTAACAGTTTTGCCTGCAAAACTGCAAACGAAGCTAAATTAATAATCCAATGAAGAAGCTTCGTTGCCCCCCCCCGTGTGGGGAGTATCACCTAAGACTTTGTTTTGCAAAGTCTGTGGCGAAGCGTACAACGCCCCTTTTTAGAAAGGCTTGTAGGTTACGCCAAGGCTAAGCATCCACAGATTCTTTGAAAGTTCAGTCTTGTTTCCTGAAAGGTAATAATCCGCGTCAAAATATTTTACGTAAACCGCCGAGGTTGTGATTGTAAGGTTTTTTACCGCTGTAACTTCTACACCACCGCCGACTGTAAGGCTGTCCAGAACAGGATTGAATGTGCTGTTGGAAGTGTCAGTTATTCCCTGGTTGCTGTAGGCGATTCCGGCGCTTGCCCCCAGGAATCTGCAGATTTTGTAGTCCGCCCCAAAAGCGATTTCCCATGAGTTGTCGTAGTCTGTTTCGCCTAGAATATTGTCCTGTGAGGCAAAATCGTTAAAGTAGTAGTTAAAGCTTGTGGAGATATAAAGCGGCTCAAAAACTCTGTAGCCTATACCAGCGTTCAGCACGGCCGGAAGGTCGGTTCTGAATGTTGAGTCGTCTGTGATTCCGTAATATTTTGCGATGTCGCCTTTTACGTTGCTTACATTGTATTCAATGCGGCTTAAAGTCTGGTACTGGACAGAAAGGTCAAGCCCGGAAATTACAGGTGGCTTTGCATGGATTCCAAATACGCAGGACTGTCCGAATCCTTTTGCCTCGTAGCTGATTTTGTTTCCGCCGTTTATTGCGTTGAATGTGGAATCATTGCACTTAAGAATCATCTCCTGTGTTCCGTAGGTGTATCTGTATGCCGCGGAAAGCGAAAGCCAGTCCGTTACAAGGTACGCCGCTCCAATCTGACCGCCAAGAGTAAGCGAAGTCACGTCAAGTGAATGATCCTGCGCCATTGCAAGTGAGGCAGCGGCTGCTTTTTCGTAATTATCTTTTTTTGCCGCATATTCAGAAAGTTTTGAACCGTATTTTGTTTTTACAGTGTAAGCCTGAGCCAATGATTTTGCTGTTTCATTGTCAGAATTTGCCTGAATCCAAGCGAGTGCAGTTTCTTCACTTCCTCCAAAACTTGTCTTTACTGCGTTGTCAAATGAATTTGTCGCAGTTTGAATCATACTTGCCGCAAGCCCGTATTTCGTTGCCTCTTCACCTTGCTGGCTAGCACCGTTCAGGAACATTAGGCTTGTCGCGCTTGTTCCTTCTGAATATGTAAGCGCGCCGCCGCCGGCGTAAACACCGAATGTAAGGAACATTGACCATCTGCTTTTCTTGTAGACAACGTCAAAGTTCGGGTAAAAGAAGACTGTTGTCTCGTCGTTGGAATAGTAGTCAGTTACTTTATAGTCTTTGTATTTATCGCCGGTTTTAAGCTCGTTCGCGTATTCCTTGAACACAAACTGGTTTCCGGCTTCTATGTAAAGTCCGTCTGCCATGAATCCTGTACCGGCGATATTGTAGAATGCGGCCTCCGGGCGTTCATTCTCTGTGTTGCGGCTAGGGTTCCTAAGGTAACCGGTGCTCATGTTTGTCTTGTTTTCAACACCGCCTGCGTAAGCGGTGACCGCGGCTAAAGCGATAAATGCGGAAGAGATAAGTTTTTTCATTTTTTAATCCTTTTATTATGACAAAAATTGTCAGAGTGTCAAAATAGTTTTTCTTTATATTAGACAAATTATCATTTTTTGTCAAACTGTCAATAAAACTGACCAGCGGAGCGCGGTCCTGTGTCAGAGGGGTAGTCGAAAACCGAAGGTTTGAGACGTAGGGCAGACGCCCTTCATTAAAATGAAAAATTGCAAGAGTTCTGTATTTTTGTTATCATAGTCGGAATGAATATGAATGATTTGCGGGCTTTGGCTTATGCGAGCGGCATGGGAAAAAGTTCCGGTGAAAAAAAATCTGGGGAATCTGAAAAAACTGCTTCTTCAAAAGATGTCAAGCCTTTTGTGCCTCCGCGTGTTTCAAAAATTGTTTCGGATGGGAATGTGGGCGGTGATGTGGATTTTCGTAAAAATCTGGACAAGAAAGAAAAAAAATCTGCGGAAAAACCTGTTTTTGAGGGCGTGAACAAAGAAATCGGGAAAATTCTAGAAAACCGGTCAAAATCTGGAAAATCGTTTGCGGCGGATTCTTCTGAATATCTTAAGTCAGGCGGTCTTTTAAAAGTTCCTGTTTCGCCTAAAGAGGCGGACGGAAGCGATTCTGTTTACCGCCGTGTAGCAAAATTTCTTCTTCTGGTTGGAATTGATGAGGCGGCGAAAATCTTGCCGCATCTGACTGCTGCGCAGACTGAAAAGATAATTCCGGAGATTGCGTCAATCCGCAGCGTTTCGCCGGAGGAAGCGGGCGTTATATTGGAAGAATTCAATGGTCTTCTTGTAAAGTCCCGCGAGTCTGGTGGTGTTGAGACTGCCCGGGAAATGCTTGAGAAGGCGTATGGTCCTGAAAAAGCCCGGGAAATGCTTGAAAAATCCGCGCCTTTTGGCGGAGCAAAACCTTTTGACTATCTGAATGATGCGGACAGCGAGCGGATTTTTTATCTTCTTTCCGATGAAACGGAGCAGATTCAGGCTTTGGTCCTAAGCAAGATTGAGCCGAAAAAGGCCGCCAGCGTGATAAACCGTATGAAACCAAAGGAAAAGGCGGAGGTTGTAAAACGTCTTGCGAAGATGGAGCCTGTAAGTCCTGATATTTTAAAGCGTGTTGACAATGCGATCCGCGAAAAATCTTTGGCGCAGACAACAGAGAAGGCTGAAAAAATTGACGGAAGAAACGCGCTTGCCGCAATCCTGAAAAAAATGAGTCCGGCCGCAGAAGATGAGATTCTTGCCGGTCTTGCGAAAGAGGATTCTGAGTTGGGCGAGGATTTGCGTAACCGTCTTTTTACAACGGAAGATGTGCTTAACGCTGACGAGAAATTTATCCAGCAGAAACTGCGCGGAATGTCTGATTCAGAGATTGCGATGCTCATTGCGGCAAAATCCAAGGAATTTCAGGATAAAATTCTTGGCTGCATTTCTGCGGGAAGGCAAAAAAATGTATTGGAAGAGATTGAGATCAACTCTCCGTACAGAAAATCAGACTGCGAGCGCATAACTTCTGGATTTTTCAGCGTTTTGCGCCGTGCATACGAAAACGGTGAGCTTATAATCAAGGGAAGGAATGAGGAAGAATATGTCAAATAAAATAGAAAAATCGTACAAGGGATTTGAGCTTATTTCAGAAACGGAAATTCCGGACTGTTCTTCTGTAGGGCTTTATTTGCGTCACAAAAAGACCGGGCTGGAAGTTTTTCATCTTTTAAATGATGACGAGGAAAATCTTTTTGCGTTTGCGTTCAGGACTCCTGTTAAAGATTCTACCGGCGCGGCTCATATTACAGAACATTCTGTTTTTTGCGGCTCAGAGAAATTTCCATTAAAAGAGCCATTTACAAATATGATGAACCAGAGCGTGAACACTTTTCTGAACGCGCTTACTTATTCGGACAAGACTGTGTATCCGGCTTCTTCCACGGTAAAATCAGATTATTTTAATCTTATGGACGTTTACGGTGATGCGGTTTTTTTTCCGCTGCTTAGAAAAGAGTCGTTTCTTCAGGAAGCCCACAGGATTGAGCTTGATGAGAACGGAAAACCTTCGCTTCAGGGGGTTGTCTACAATGAGATGAAAGGGGCGTATTCTTCATTTGAGTCTGTTGCAAACGATGTGCAGTTAAGAAGTCTTTTTCCTGATACAAATTATGCGTTTGATTCCGGCGGTGACCCTATGGATATTCCGGGATTTTCTTACGGGGCGTTCAAGGATTTCCACAAAAAATATTACCGGCCGGAAAATTGTCTTGTGTTCCTGTACGGAAATATTTCAACGGAAGAGCAGCTAGATTTTCTTCAGGAGCATTTTTTGGATAGGCTTGAAAAGAAATTCCCTGTTCCGGCGGAATCTGAGTATTATCCGAATGTTCCGCGTGAATTTGAAGAGATTGAAACGCCAGAGCCGCAGCTAAAACCGATAAAAATTGTGGCGGATGCTCCGTCTTCCGGGGCGACTGGCTCTACAGTCACGGTGAACTGGCTTTGCGGTCTTACAAAAAATCTTACAAGTTTTATAGAAGCAAGTTTTATGTCGGAAGTTCTTGCCGGACACGATGGCTCGCCTCTTTCAAAGGCTCTTGTTGAGTCTGAACTTGGTGATGATTTGGCCCCGATTTGCGGAGTAAGCAATGAGTCTAGAAATTTTATGGTTTCATTCGGGCTTCACGGAGTAAAACGCCGCGACGAAAAAAAAGTCTACAGGCTTGTGTTTGAGACGCTTAGGAAAATCTGCGAGAACGGAATCAGCAGGAATGATGTTGATGCGGCTCTTATGAGTACGGAATTTGCGAACCGTGAAGTTGTCAGAGTTTCGGGGCCATATTCGCTTGTTCTTCTTGACCGCGCGCTTAATGGCTGGAATTATGGAAGAAATCCTGCGGAAACGCTTTTGTACCGCGCGGAATTTGAAAAGATACGAAAAAATGTAGAGACCGACCCTTCTTATGTTGAAAATTTAATCCGCCGGTTTATGCTTGAAAATGACCGTGTTTCCTATGTTGCGGTTCGGCCGTCAAAATCATACCTTTTAAAAAGAGAAAAAGCAGAAAAAAAACTTCTGAAAAAACTTATGGAAGATGAAACTCCCGGGCAAATCAAAAAAGATCTGGAGATTTTCCATGCATACCAGAATCACCATGAAAGCGCGGAAGAGCTTTCTTGCATTCCGCGTCTTGCGCTTTCTGAGCTTTCTACGGAATTTGAACGTATTGAAACAAAAATAATCAAGGTAAAATCTGAGAATGCAGAAATTCCGGTTTTCGCAAATAAGGAAGGAACTAACGGAATCGGTTACTTTGAAGTATGCATTCCTTTGGACAGCCTTTCGCCGGAGGAATATTTTTATCTTCCGTTTTTTGCTTACTGCGCCTCAAATGTCGGCTGGAACGGAAAAGACTGGGTGCGGTGCGCGGAAGAAACTGCTCTTGAGACAGGCGGAATTTATACCCGGCTTTTGACTTCTTCCGGTTCTAGAACTGAACGCGCGAAAAAAATGGCGGAAGAACTTGGCGGGCTTAATGTCACAAACCGCGACTGGATTATTTTTTCAGTCCGTTATCTTGATGAAAAACTTGATGATGCCCTGAATCTTTTTGCCGAATGTCTTTCCGGGTACAATTTTGACGATTTAAAACGGTTAAAAAATCTTCTTGGCGAAACGCTGGGGGCAATAAAATCTTCTGTTGTTCCGCACGGAAACCGTTACGCCTCAAGGCGCGCGCAAAGTCTAAAGACACATTCAAGCTCTGTAGAGGAGATTTGGCATGGAATTTCCCAGCTTTTCTTTTTGAATAGACTTTCTAAAAACTCTCCTGGCGAAATCCGGGAAAAATTTGTTTCAATAAAAGAAAAACTTGTCGGGGCTGGAGCGATTCTTCACCTTGTCGCGGATGAAAACACGCTGAATATTTCAATGAAAAAAATGCCGGAATTTATTGAAAAGGCAAAAATTTCTGTGGTTCAGCCTAAAAAAAGTCAGGATGAGGACGAATTTAAAAAACTTTTGCTTCTTCCGGGGGAAAATTCAGCAGTTCCCCAGAAAGAAATCTTTTCAGTTGACTCGCAGGTCGGTTTTGCCGCCACAACGCTTTCCGGAACATATTTTGGTGAAAAGGAAAATGCCGCGGATTTTGTCCTTGCGCATTGGCTTTCCGGGACATTTCTGTGGGAAAGAATCCGCACAACTGGTGGCGCTTACGGGGCTTACGCTTCCAGTATGAATTTGAGCGGGCAGTTCAATTTTTCAACCTTCAGGGACCCCTCGCCGGAAAAATCAGTCCGGACTTTTAGGCAGTGCCTTGAAGATGCTGTCGCGGCGGATTTTTCAGAGGAGGAATGTGAACGCAGCGTGACTGGAACTTACGGAGATGAGATTCAGCCACATTCGCCTTATGGAAGAGGAATTGCAGGATTTTACCGCACAATTTATTGTATCAGCGAGGAAGACAGGCATGAAAAACTTGTGAATCTTCTTTCTGTAAAATCCGAAAATGTAAGAAAGGCGGCGGAAAATCTTTTGAAAAATATTGATTCCGCAAGAACTGTGATAATAGAAAATAAATCAGAAAAAAATGCTGGCGTGAATATAAAATTACCTTTATAATTCTATATGTTTAGCGGGGTCTGTGATTTTATTATCAGCTAAGAACCGAGGTTTTTTATTATGGACAAAAAAGTTAAGCAGTGTATAGAAATGTTGCGTCAGCTTGTTTCTGATGTTCAGGGTGCTCCGTATCCTGGAGATGATATTAACAATGAGCTTTATTCAATCTGGTATGAGCACGCCCAGGCGGCGGCTGTAGCCTGTTTTGAATATCTTGATGAAAATTTCCCAGAGGAATCTAAGGACGTTACAAAAAAGCTTGATAAACTTTTTAAATAGATATGAGTATTTCCAAAAAAAGTTCAAAAATTAACCGTTATCAGTTATCTGGATCTCTAAAGAAAAGTGGCTTGAATTTCTGGCGTTTTGTGTTTAACGGAACAGAAAAAGTTACTGGCCAGGAGCGGAAATTTTTTATTGAACTTTCTATGCTGAACCCGGGGCTTTGTCCAGACGAGGCAGTCTTGGGCTTTAAGGCTCGCATTAATATTTCTGCGGAAGATTTGCAGAATGTTCTTGCAGGTTCGGCTTCGGCGCAAAGTATTCAAAGTGAATCTTATGTTGTTCCGTCTTACGTTGCTCTGAGGGCTGGAGTTCTTGGCTCGGATGCAAAGCAGGTCTGCTCGTACAGCGCGGCAAAAGACGTTTCTGTAAGCTCAAAAAGTTTTTGCGTCCAGGGGGATAAGTTTTCGTTTGATGATGAAAAGTTGTCCGGACGAATTGACTGTTCTCCGGGTGAAATTCAGGAGCATCCGGAATATCTGTGCGATTCTGGCTCTGTAAGCTGGGAGCTGCGCTACGAAATCCGCCGTGATTTTGAAAAAGGCTATTCTGGAAAAAACTGTTTTTGGGCACCTACCGGAGCAAGATGTGTTTTTGCGGGAAATTTCACAATAGACGGAAAAGTCTACGAGGTTATTCCAAAGAAGTCTGCCGGCTACATTGACCGTTTTTTTGGAAAAAATGTTGTCTTTCCTTGGGTTCATCTTTCCTCAAGCGTCCTTACGAGCATTATTTCCGGAAAAACATTGGCGGACTCAACTTTTGCCGTTCAGGGAGCGTTTGAAAATCAGGTTTCTGCGGTTATCGAGCTGGAAGGAAAATCTGTCGCCTTCGAGGCAAACAAATCAAAAATGTCAAATGGCTCAATCTGGAATTTTTCAGAAACACCGGAAAACAATGGCGGAGAAAATCTTCACTGGAGCGTAAGCCTGAACAATAAGTCTTACGTTGTTGACATAGATGTTTTCTGTCCGGCAGGCCAGATGTACGTAAAGTCAGTTGAAATTCCCGAGGGAAACAGAAGTGTCCTGAAAATGCTTTGCGGCGGGACTGGAACAGGGGAAATCAGGCTTTACAAACGGCTTGGAAAAAATCTTGAGCTTATTGAACACGCAAAAATCGCCAGCGCCCTCTGTGAATATGGCCAGTTAGAGAAACCTGAATAAATTTGTTGCCTTTCCACTTTTTTATGCGTATTTTCATAGTAAATATGAAAAAAAGTGGAGGCGTTTATGGATTACGAACATTTTACCTTAAAAACTCAAGACGCTTTGCAGAATGCCAGTGCTATTGCCCAGAAAAATGATCATAGTGAAATCGGTCTGGAGCACATTCTTTCTGCGCTTTTAAGTCAACAGGATGGAATCGTTGTGCCGATTGTTGAACGTGTCGGCGTTAACGTCCAGAATTTGCAGAAACAGGTTGATGACCTTCTTGGTGAATATCCGAAGGTTACCGGCAATGCCCAGATGTCCTTTTCAAATGAGGCTCAGAAGGTTCTTGCTAAAGCAGAAAATGAAATGTCAAAACTGAAGGACCAGTATCTTTCTTGCGAGCATATTCTTCTTTCAATGACAAATTCGGATTCCCGTGTCGGTGAACTTTTGAAAAAAAACGGACTTACCCATGATTCTGTGCTGGAGGCATTAAAATCTGTGCGTGGAAACCAGACAGTTGATTCCCAGGATCCTGAAAGCAAGATGCGTTCGCTTGAAAAATACTGCACGGATTTGACCGCGCGTGCCCGGCAGGACAAAATAGATCCTGTAATCGGCCGCGATGAAGAAATCCGCCGTGTAATGCAGGTTCTGTGCCGCCGGACAAAGAATAATCCTGTTCTGATTGGTGAGCCTGGCGTTGGTAAAACCGCAATCGTAGAAGGTCTTGCCCGCCGAATCGCAGGCGGAGATGTTCCAGAAAGCCTGAAAAACAAGCGGCTTCTTTCCCTTGATATGGGCAGCCTTGTTGCCGGCGCAAAATTCCGCGGTGAATTTGAGGAGCGGCTGAAAGCTGTAATCACAGAAGTTACAAAATCCGAGGGGCAGATAATTCTGTTTATCGATGAGCTTCATACGATTGTAGGGGCTGGAGCAAGCGAAGGTTCAATGGACGCTTCGAACTTGTTGAAGCCGGCTTTGAGCCGTGGCGAAATTCATGTGATTGGCGCCACAACTTTAAACGAATACCGAAAATATATTGAAAAAGATGCGGCGCTCGAGCGAAGATTCCAGCAGGTTTACTGCGCTGAGCCGACTGTTGAGGATACAATCGCCATTCTTCGTGGACTCCGCGACAAGTACGAGATTCATCACGGTGTGACAATTGAGGACGAGGCTCTTGTAAGCGCGGCAGTTCTTTCAAACCGTTACATTACGAACAGATTTTTGCCGGACAAGGCGATTGATCTGGTTGATGAGGCGGCCAGCCGTCTTAAGATGGAAATTGAAAGCCAGCCGGTTGAGCTGGATCAGGTTGAGCGAAAAATTCTTCAGCTCCAGATTGAAAAACAGTCTTTGAGCAAAGAGGATGACCCTGCGTCAAAAGAAAGGCTTGAAAAACTTGAGAAGGAACTTTCTGAGTTCAGTTCAAAGCGCGATGCTATGAAACTCCGGTGGCAGAACGAAAAAAACAGCATAAATAAAAGCCGAGACTTAAAGGAAAAACTTGAGAATGCGCGTTTCAACGAGGAGAAATTCACACGTGAGGGTGATCTTGAAAAAGCCGCGGAACTGAAATACAGCACAATTCCTTCCCTGCAGAAACAGCTGGAGGAGGCTACAAAAGCGGAAAAGGAAAAAGAGGATAATCCTGAGCGCGAGTCGTTGCTCCGTCAGTCTGTTACCGAGGAGGATATTGCGAGGGTTGTTTCTTCCTGGACAGGAATTCCTGTCGCAAAAATGATGACAAGCGAAAAGCAGAAATATCTTCAGCTGGAGGAAGTTCTTCACAGACGTGTGATTGGTCAGGATGAGGCAGTGCAGGTTGTAAGCGACGCGATCCGCCGAAACCGCTCCGGCTTAAGCGATCCTAACAGGCCGCTTGGTTCTTTTATGTTTATCGGACCGACTGGTGTTGGTAAGACTGAACTTGCAAAGACTTTGGCAGATTTTCTGTTCAATGATGAAAAAGCGTTGACCCGAATCGATATGTCTGAATATATGGAAAAATTCAGCGTGAGCCGTCTTATTGGCGCGCCTCCGGGATATGTTGGATACGATGAGGGTGGTCAGCTTACAGAGGCAGTCCGCCGCCGGCCTTACAGTGTTGTCCTTTTTGATGAGGTTGAAAAGGCCCATCCGGATGTCTTTAACGTTCTGCTTCAGGTTCTTGATGACGGAAGATTGACTGATGGACAGGGAAGGGTAGTTGACTTCAAGAATACTATAATTATCATGACAAGCAACTTGGGAAGCGAGCTTATTCTTGACGCGGCAAATGACTCTTCCTCTGAGAAGACTGAGAATGTTTCACCGGAAATTCGGGCAAAAATTGACGAGCTTTTAAAATCTCACTTTAGACCGGAATTTTTGAACCGAATTGATGAAATCGTAATGTTCCAGAAACTTGGAAAAGACTGTATCGGTGGAATTGTAAAAATTCAGCTTGAAAGAGTCGCGAAACGTCTTGAGGACAGAAGAATCTCCATCGACTTTGACAGCAGGGCGATTGATTTCCTTTGCGAAAAAGGCTACGACCCGGCGTTCGGAGCGCGTCCTGTAAAGCGTGCAATCCAGACTTGGGTAGAAAATCCGCTTAGCAAAGAGCTTCTTGCCGGAAAATTCGGCGAAGGCGCAAAAATCAAAGTTTCTTCAGACGGAACAAAATTGCTGTTCTCATAATAAGGATGGAATCCCTAAAAATTTCAATTTCTAGGGATTCCATTATCTTGTTTTGAGGTATTATTCAGATTATCAAAATAA
>CAVGBY010000007.1:34350-34933 GCA_963627355.1 uncultured Prevotella sp.
ATGGCAGTTAGAGTTGCTATTAATGGTTTCGGTCGTATCGGCCGTTTGGCTTTCCGTCAGATGTTTGACGCAGAAGGTTATGAAGTTGTTGCTATCAACGATTTGACAAGCCCGGCTATGCTTGCGCATCTTTTGAAGTATGATACAGCACAGGGTGGTTTCGCTGGAAAAATCGGTGAAAACAAGCACACTGTATCAGCTACAGAAGATTCTATCATCGTAGATGGAAAAGAAATTAAAATCTCTGCTGAAAAAGATGCAGCTAACTGTCCTTGGGCAGCAAACAAAGTAGACGTTGTTCTTGAATGTACAGGTTTCTACACATCAAAAGAAAAGGCTGAGGCTCACATTAAGGCTGGTGCCCGCAAAGTTGTAATTTCAGCTCCTGCTGGAAACGATCTTCCAACAATCGTATTCAATGTAAACCACAAGACTCTTACAAAGAACGACAACATCATTTCTGCCGCTTCTTGTACAACAAACTGCTTGGCTCCAATGGCTAAAGCATTGAATGATTTTGCTCCAGTTCAGAGCGGAATCATGTCTACAATCCACGCTTACACTGGCGACCAGATGATTCTTG
>CAVGBY010000008.1:0-2696 GCA_963627355.1 uncultured Prevotella sp.
ATATATATTGTATGAGCGTGCGTTGTAGGCATCTGTCTCGGAGTAGCCGTTTGCGGGATTTTTTATTACCCCTTTTACCTCGATAGATGATTGAATTTCATTCTGGTCGGGAATGTAAACGGAATCCATATCGGCCAGCAAAAAATTCTTTTCTATTGAATCTTTGTTCAGGTAGATGATTTTTTTGTGGCTTTCGGCTTGATTTTCTGAGTCTTCAAATCGCAAAAGCCGAATTTTTAAAAGGTTTGCGGTTTTTGTCGCTCCTTTTGCGTAGATATTGATTAATTCAAAAATGTTTTCGTCTTTTAAAAGTTCGTAACTTCCCGCACGTTCCACAGAACCTGAAATTGAAACTTTTCTGTCTGTCTTAAAAAATTCAATCTCATCGCCTGGACGCAGGTATGGATTTTCAGAAAAATCCGCGTTTCTTTGCGCCTTGAACAAATCACAGGTTTTTGTTTTCCCATTTGTGCTTTTTATTTTTATGTTCCGTGTTGAAGAAAATTTCGTAAGCTCAGCGGCTGGTAAAATGTCAGAAAGTCTTGTCAGTGCCCATGCTTTTGTTTCGTGCGCGGAAAAAACTTCCCCTTTTATTAAGACATTAAAAACGCTTGGCTGAAGCATCGCAAAAGAAACCACGCTCAGCGGGTAGTTTCGCATAACGAGTGTCTCAATGTTCTTTTTTAACTGTATAAAGGAAAGATTTTCGCAGTTTATTGCGCCAAGATTTGCAATTTTGATTTTGTACGTTGAATCAACAATTATTGTGTAGGAATTTCCGATACCATTCTGATAAAAAGAAAGAGTGTATACGTCGCCGGCGGTAACTTTATAGTCTTTTTCTGCCATTGCAAGCTGCGCGTTTGCAGAAAAAAGCTCATTTTTCACATTGTCTGCTGCTCCCCCCCCCTTGGCAAATTGCAGGTTGCGGTTTTAGGCAGCCAAAAAGACAGAAAATCAATGCGAGCGTGTTTAGTTTTTTTGTTAAAAGTGAATTCAAAACTGTATCTCCGTAAAATATTTGCTTAAAGGCTTAGTTTTATCAATATCTTGATTTAAGCTTTCTTATTATTTATACTGAAAAAATGGAAAAATTACAAGATTCGGAAAGTATCGCTGCAAAAAATGTTGAAAATAACGATGACGAGATTTCTCTTTTGGATTTAGTGGCGGTTCTGCTTAATTACAAGAAGATGATAATTCTGGTTACCGCGGTTGCAATGTTCTGTGCGGTTGTTTTTTCTATTATATCGATAAAAATGCCGCCGGAAAAATCTCCGCTGCCAAACAAATATACACCGATGGCTCATATGCTTATAAAAGAGGAGTCTTCTGCCTCCGGTTTGTCGTCTAGTCTTTCTTCGTTGGCAGGACTGGCTGGAATCAGTGTTGGCGGTTCTGGCTCTTCAAGAAGTTCGCTCGCGACTTACCTTAGTTCTTCAAATGAATATCTTGATGCGGTCGCAAAGGAATTTAATCTTGTTGAACGTTATAAAATAGAAAAATCTCCGCTGGCAAGTACACGCAAGGCTCTAAAAAAGACTCTTACTTCTGATTATGATGAGGAAAGTTCTGTCTTTACAATAAGTTTTACCGATATTGACCCGGTTTTTGCCAGGGATGTTGTAAATTTTGCGGTTGACTGGATGCAGAACCGTTTTGACGAGCTTGGTCTTGATACGAATAGAATTGAAAAGAAAAATCTTGAGGTCAGTGTAGAGGCGACTTACAAAGAAATCTTAAAGCTTGAGCATCAGGCGCAGAATCTTGGCTCAAATTTGAGCAGTGGTGTTTCTATCTGGAACGGACAGAATGTTTCCATTGAAATTGCGCGAATCCAGATGGAGCTTAATGCCCAGCAGAAAGTTTATGAGCAGCTGAAAACGCAGTATGAGCTTTTAAAAGTAAAAATGCAGAGCGAGCAGCCGGTTTTTCAGATTCTTGAGCGTCCTGAAATTCCTGATATGAAAAGCGGTCCAAGCCGTGGAAAGCTTTGCATTATTATAACTTTTGCGGCTGTGTTTATTTCTGTCTTTGCGGCTTTTGCTCTTAATGCATGGCATAACATAAAAAATGACCCGGAAGCACGCGAAAAACTGAATTTAAAAAATAAAATAAAATAGAAGAGTGTTCAATGAAAAAATTAAACCAGAATATGAAATTTTTATCAGTTGGGCTGGCCGCATGGCTTTGCGCAGGTTTTGTTTTTGGTCAGACCCAGAGCCAAATTCTGAACCAGCTTAAAAATCAGGGAACTTCTGTTTATGGAAAGACAGACGATTCTTCTGAAAAAACAAAAATTGATATTACAAAATTTTCCAGCGTGAAAAAAACTGTTGCCTCTGATGACTCTGATTCCATTCCGGATGCCCAGCTTGCAATGTCTTGCGAGGATTATCCTGTTACGGCAGGCGATATTTATACTTTGGCCTTTTCCGTTGGTTCTAGTCCAGTTTCCTATTCTATTCCGCTTGATTCAAGTTATAAGCTGCGGATTGCGAATCTTGGCGTTATAAATGCAAAAGGGCTTACATTCCTTGAGCTAAAAGAGCAGGTTACAAAGATTGTCCAGAAAAACTATCCGATGGGCGGTGTTCAGTTTGTTCTAACGGCTCCGTCTGTTTTTACTGTTGCGGTTACCGGCGAGGTTGTTGAAACAACAGAGAAAAAAGTGTGGGCGCTGGTCCGTCTTTCTT
>CAVGBY010000008.1:2733-32830 GCA_963627355.1 uncultured Prevotella sp.
CCTCGCGAGGTTGTTGAAACAACAGAGAAAAAAGTGTGGGCGCTGGTCCGTCTTTCTTCGTTTATAAATGATAGTTTTACTGATTATTCTTCGCTTAGAAAAATTACGGTTCAGTCGGCGGACGGTGAATCCAAGGATTATGATTTGTTCAAGTCTATGCGCTATGGCGATTTGTCGCAGGATCCGTTTTTGCGTCCTGGTGACAGAATTATTGTAAACAAGCTTGAGCGGAAAGTTGCTATTGAAGGCGAGATAAAGCGTCCTGGTGCATACGAGCTGCTTCCCGGAGAAAATTTAAAGTCCTTGATTGATTTGTACGCTGACGGGCTTACGCCGTACAGTGATTTAAGCCGCATAGAGCTTTCGCGTGTGATTGCGGATGTTAATTCTGCCGGGGAAAAGATTTACCTTGACAACAAGAATTATCAGGATGATTTTGAGCTTATCTGCTATGATTCAGTAAAAATTTCAAGTTTCTATGAGTTAAGCCCGCATATTTTTGTTGAGGGTGCGGTTCAGGAGCTTTCTGATGAAGATGGTAAAAACGTTGCTTCTAGTGTAACTTCCAGCAACAATGCGAATGTAAGCAAGAAACTTTCCCTAAGTTTTTCAGAGGGAGAAGATTATGCGTTTTTTATAAGAAAAAACAAGGATATTCTTACAGAAGTTTCTGACCTGCAGAATGCGTATATAATCCGTAACGGGGAAAAAATCGCGCTGAACCTTATGCCGATTCTGTATGACGCGACTTATTATGCAAAAGTAGAGATGAAGAATAATGATACGCTTTTGATTCCGTTCAAGCAGTTCTTTGTTTCAGTTTCCGGGGCGGTTTATCTTCCGGGGCGTTATCCGTATATTCCTGACCGGACGTGGGATTACTATATTGGACTTGCCGGCGGTTTTATAAAAGAAAAGAATGCCTGCGACGCGATTGTCATTACTGATGTAAATGGAAAAAAACACAAAAAGTCTGAATTTATCCAGCCGGAAATGACAATTGAAGCAAAGGCAAACAGCGGTTTGTATTATTTTAACCAGTATGCCCCAATTATAACGACAATTCTTTCTGCAGTAAGCACGAGCATTTCTGTTCTTGCTGTTACCGGCGTTATCAATTAGAGAAACTGATTTTTATTTTCTGAGTCAATAAAACTTGAATTTTAAGGTTTGTGATTTTAGGCAGTGCCAAGGATTCCTTAAAGGGCATCTCTAAAAATTGCAGTTTTTAGAAACAACTTTGAAAATAACAGAATTTAACCCGCAATATTTGGGAAATTCAAAGGAATTCCAATTGACATAAAAATCACTCTTCTTTATAGTAATAGAACGCATATTTTGAAGACTAAAAAGGTGCGGCTGAACGCCCTTGTAGCTCAGCCGGTAGAGCGCAGCCATGGTAAGGCTGAGGTCTGCGGTTCGAATCCGCACGGGGGCTAAAGTTCTTCAAGGTTGATTCAAACGAATTTAAAATTTATTTAGGAGTATAGACATGGGTAGCAAGAAGAAGGGTGCAGTTGAAATCATCGCTTTGCAGTGTTCAGAATGTAAACGTAAGAACTATACAACTTACAAGAACCGTAAAAATATCACTGGCAAACTTGAATTGAAAAAGTATTGTCCATTTGATCGCAAGCACACTTTACACAAAGAAACAAAGGCTAAATAAGCTTTTAAATAATTAAATTGTATATCTACTGTTCGTTTGTTCGGGCAGTTCTTATATAGGGCAGTAGTTCAGCTGGTAGAGCAGCGGTCTCCAAAACCGCCTGTCGTGGGTTCAAATCCTGCCTGCCCTGTTTTTTTTACTACATTGTTGGAGGAATTATGTCAAAAATCGGTCAGTTTTTCCGTGAAAGCAAAGCAGAATTGAAAAAAGTTGTATGGCCATCACGTGATGATGTTGTTGCATCAATCAAGGTTGTAATTATCTCCACGGTTGTTGTTGCTGTTATCCTTGGCTTGTTGGATTTTGCTTTTACAGAAGCGTTCCGCGCAATAATGAGATAGGGTAAACAAAAGATGTCTAGAAGTTGGTATATGCTTCAGGTTTTTGTAGGACATGAAGCAAAGATTGAAAGAATTGTAAGAACTCTTCTTGAAAAAAAAGAGCTTGATTCGGCGGTTGTAACAGACGTAAAAGTTCCAGTAGAAGAAGTTATTGAGATAAAAGACGGTAAAAAAAAGGCAAAGCACGTTAATTTTATGCCTGGCTATCTTATGATTGAACTGGACCTTCCTGAATTAGGATGGAAGGATACTTGTTCAAAACTTCGTAAGGTTCAGGGAATTATGGGTTTCGTTGGAACGGATGCAAATGTTCGTCCGCGCCCGATTTCTACTGCCGAGGCAAAAAACCTTCTTCAGAAAATAGGTGTAATAAAATCAGAAAAAAGTGTTCGTATCCAGCAGAACTTTGCGGTTGGCGATATTGTTAAGATTACAGACGGACCTTTTGCATCGTTTCAGGGTAACATTGAAGAAGTCAGCGATGAAAAAGAAAAGCTGCGCGTGAATGTTCAGATTTTTGGACGTGCAACTCCTGTGGAAGTAAATATGCTTCAGGTAGAACGAGTTAATTAGAACAAAATTTCAGGTGTCTGCATGCCAATGCAGACATTACCTGTTTTTGGGAGAAATACACGTCCGTTGGACAAAGGTATTTCGTTAGAACTAGTTTTTATAACGGTTCACACCAATTTAGGAGAATCAAAATGGCAACAAAGAAGGTAACAGCCGTAATCAAATTGCAGTGCCCAGCTGGCGCAGCTACTCCGGCTCCTCCGATTGGTCCGGCTCTTGGACCTCATGGTGTTTCTGCACCAAAGTTTGTCCAGGAATTCAACGACAGAACTAAGACTATGGAAAAAGGACTTATTATTCCTGTAGTTCTTACTGTCTATGCGGACAAATCTTACACTTTCATTCTTAAGACTCCTCCGGCAGCAGTTCTTATTAAGAAAGCTCTTAAACTTCAGAAAGGTTCTGGAAATCCACTTCTTAACAAAGTTGGAACTCTTTCAAAAAAAGACCTTGAAGAAATTGCAAAGACAAAGCTTCCAGATGTTAACGCTAACGATCTTGAGGCGGCTAAAAAAATCATCGCTGGTACTGCTCGCAGTATGGGCGTAGAGGTGGAGCAGTAGTATGAAACACGGAAAGAAATATCGCGCATCTGCCGCAAAATATGATCTTACAAAAAAATATGATGTTGCTGCTGCTTGTCAGATGGTTCAGGATATGAAGGTTGCAAACTTTGACGAAACTGTTGAAGTTCATGTAAATCTTAAAATGGACAAATCTACATCAGTACGTGATACACTTGTATTCCCAAATCAGTTCAAGGGTGAAAAGCGTGTTCTTGTTTTCTGTAAGGGAGACAAAGTAGACGAGGCTCTTAAGGCTGGCGCGGCTTATGCAGGTTCAGATGAATACATTGAAAAAGTAAAGGGTGGCTGGCTTGACTTTGATGTTGCTGTGGCTACTCCTGATATGATGAAAGATGTAGGTCGTCTTGGTATGGTTTTGGGCCGCAAAGGTCTTATGCCTAACCCAAAAACTGGAACTGTAACAAATGATGTAGTTGCTGCAATCAGCGAACTTAAAAAAGGTCGTACAGAGTACCGTGCGGACAAAGGTGGAGTTATCCATATTGCTGTAGGTAAACTTTCTATGGAACCGGCTAAAGTTGCAGAAAATGTTAATGTACTTTTGTCTGAAGTTGCTAAAAAGGCTCCGAACGGAGTTGTTCAGAACTTCATTACATCTGTATCCCTCAGTTCAACTATGGGCCCAGGCGTTTGGGTTGACATGAAGGTAGGTGAATAATTATGGCAATGTTAGCACATAAAGTTCAGTCTGCTAAAACAGCAGCTATTGAAGATGCAAAGAAAGTATTTGCTGATTATAACAGTTTTATTTTTGCGGATTACCGCGGAATGACTGTTGAGCAGATTACAAAGCTCCGCAAGAAGCTTCGTGAGCAGAATGCTGTTCTTAAAGTTGTAAAAAACAATTTTGCGCGTATTGCATTTGAAGAAATGGACATCAAGAACGTTGCGGAACTTCTTAAAGGTCCGACAGTTGTTGCAATGGCTAATGAAGATGCGAACGTTATTGCAAAGACACTTTTTGATTTTGCAAAAGACGCTCCAGTTCTCTCTGTAAAAGGTGCTTGTGTAGAAAAAGAAATTTTTGATGCTGAAAAGATTGAGGCATTCTCAAAAGTTCCTGGAAAGAAAGAGCTTATTTCTATGCTTATGTCTGCAATCAACGGACCTGCTCGTCAGTTGGCTGCAACAATCAAGGCATACGCAGAAAAGAAAGAGGCAGAAGGCGCAAACTAAGTGCCTGGCTTTTTTCAGATTGGATTCTTATGAATCTATACACGGTCAGGCTTCATAGCTGTCGACTGTCCGTGGTTAAGATGCAGAAACATTCGTATGAATGGCTACTGCGCAACCTTAGGGTTGAATAAATTAAAAACATATTTGTGAGGAAGACAATATGGCAGCATTAACAACAGATCAGATTCTTGATGCAATTTCTGGAATGACAGTTCTTGAATGTTCAGAACTCGTAAAAGCAATGGAAGAAAAATTCGGTGTAACAGCAGCAGTTGCAGTTGCAGCGGCTCCAGCAGCGGCTGGCGGTGCGGCAGCAGAAGAGCAGACTGAATTTACTGTATCTTTGGATTCATTCGATGCAGCTAAAAAGATTCCAGTTATCAAGGTTGTTCGCGAAATTACTGGTCTTGGACTTGGCGAAGCTAAAGCTCTTGTTGAAGGCGCACCAAAAACTCTTAAAGAGGGCGTAAGCAAGGCTGATGCTGACGAAATGATTAAAAAGATTGAAGAAGCTGGTGGTAAGGCTTCTAAGAAATAAGTTATTTTCTAAAATAGCTTAATACATCAGAAGGGGTGTCTAAGAATTTTTAGGCATCCCTTTTTGCACATTTAAAAATATATTTCAGATCTTTTAAAATTAAAATAAATTGCCTTTACCCAAGGCGAAATCAGCTGTTTCTGTGCTGTGCAGAGTTTCTAGCATGTAGCAGTTTCTGGCTGAACTTAAAATTATGGGGGCAATGATGTTCGCAAAGACACGAACAATCAATCGGCAGTATATTGGTAAGGATATTAAAAGTTTTATCGATATTCCTAACCTTATTGCTATTCAGACTTCTTCTTATGAAAGTTTTCTTCAGGCAGAACGGCTGAAGAAAGGGGAACCATTGCTTAATCAGGGATTGCAGGAAGCATTCAACACTACTTTCCCTATTGAAAGTCCAAATGGTGACATGTCACTTGAGTTCGAATACTATGAGCTCGACTACGCTAACATTAAATTTACAGAACTTGAATGTAAACAGAAAGGTGCGACTTATTCTGTTCCTTTGAAAGCAAGAATTGACCTTGTTTTCTTGAATGACGGTCATATTATCCAGAAGGATATTTATATGGGCGATATTCCGCTTATGACTGACCGCGGTACATTCATTATTAACGGTGCGGAACGCGTTGTTGTTTCTCAGATTCATCGTTCGCCTGGTGTTATTTTTACACACGACAAGGATGTTTATGGAAGCCGCATTATTCCTTACCGTGGCTCTTGGCTGGAATTTGAAATTGACCAGAAAAAAGAGTTGATTTATGCAAAAATCGACCGCAAAAAGAAAATTCTTGGAACAATTTTCCTTCGTGCGCTTGGTTATTCAACTCGTGAAGAAATAATCCGATGTTTCTACAAAACTGAATCTGTAGATGTAATTGATTCAACAGAAGCCAGGGAGGCTTTGGTTGACAAAGTTCTTGCAGATGCGGTTCTTGTGAACGAAAATGGAGAGGAAAAACGCCTGTTCAATGCTGGTGTTCGACTTCATCCGCATGATGTTGATACTTTGATTTCTAATAAGATTTCGAAAATCAATGTCATAAAATTCAATACTAAAAAAGATCCTAACAATAAGGATGAAAAAAACGACTCGCTTGATTCGGAAATCATCATTAACTGTTTTGAAAAGGAAGAGGTGCGCTTTGTAAAAGAAGGTTCCGTTGATATGGAAGTTTCTAAGGAAGACGCATTGAATGCGGTTTACGCAATCCTTCAGCCTGGTGAACCGATGACAGTTGATGCGGCGGAAAAAGATCTTAACTCAATGTTCTTCTCTGACCGACGCTATGACCTTAACCGGGTTGGTCGTTATAAGTTGAACAAAAAGTTTGACTATTCTGATGAAGTGAAAGAAACGACCTTGATAAAGGACGATATTATCAACACGATGAAAACTCTTATCAATGTTTATATTGGTGAAGATGTGATTGATGATATTGATCATCTTGGAAACCGTCGTATCCGTTGCGTTGGAGAACTTCTTACAAATCAGTTAAAAACTGCATTCAGCAGAATGGAACGAATTGTAAAAGAAAGAATGGGACTTAAGGAAACAGAGACAATGAAGCCTCAGGATCTTGTTTCTATTAAACCGATTGTTGCTGCAATCCGCGAATTCTTTGGTTCTTCTCAGCTTTCTCAGTTCATGGATCAGATTAACCCACTTTCTGAGCTTACGCACAAGCGTCGTCTTTCTGCTTTGGGTTCTGGTGGTCTTTCGCGCGACCGAGCAGGTTTTGAAGTTCGAGACGTTCATTATTCTCATTATGGCCGAATGTGTCCGATTGAAACTCCGGAAGGACCGAACATCGGTTTGATTGTTTCTTTGGCTATGTTCACTAGAATCAATGAATATGGATTCCTAGAAGCACCGTTCCGCAAGGTTGAAAACGGCAAGGCAACTGATACAGTTGAATATCTTTCTGCAATGGATGAAGATAAATACTATATCGGTCAGCTTGTTCCAGGAATGAAAGATGACGGCTCGTTCCCTACAGATATGATTTCTGTTCGCCGCCGTGGTGATTATACTCAGCGTTCTGTAAAAGATGTTCAGTATATAGACGTTTCTCCGCGCGAGGTAATTTCAGTTTCTGCTTCTTTGATTCCGTTCCTTGAACACGATGATGCCAACCGTGCGCTCATGGGTTGTAACATGCAGCGTCAGGGTGTACCTTTGCTTTTCCCGGAGCCACCTCATGTTGGAACCGGTATGGAACGCAAAACTGCTTATGATTCTGGTGTCCTTGTTAAGGCTAAATACGAAGGCGATGTAACTTATGTTTCTTCAGAACTTATTAAGATTAAGCCGACAGATTCTTCTGCTGGTGATGTAAACGAATATCGTCTTATAAAATACCAGAGAACAAATAATGATACTTGGAATCATCAGCGTCCGATTGTTGAAGTTGGTGAGCATGTAAAACAGAATCAGGTTATCGCAGACGGTCCTGCTACTTTCAACGGAGAACTTGCTCTTGGTAGAAACCTTCTTGTTGGATTCGTTCCGTGGAATGGTTATAACTATGAGGATGCCGTTTTGATTTCTCAGCGTGTTGTCCGCGAGGATATGTATACAACAATCCACATCAAGGAATTTGAAACAGAAATCCGCGAGACAAAACTTGGACCGGAAAAAATCACCCGCGATATTCCAAATACTTCTGAAAAAGCGCTGGATAATCTTGACGCTGAAGGAATTGTCCGCATTGGAGCAAAAGTTCGTTCCGGCGACATTCTTGTTGGTAAAGTAACTCCAAAGAGTGAAACAGAGACAACTCCGGAATTCAAGCTTTTGAACTCAATCTTTGGTGAAAAGGCTAAAGAAGTGCGGGATTCTTCATTAAAGCTTCCGCACGGTGTAGAAGGCGTTGTAATTGATGTTCAGCGTATGAAGCGAATGGAAGGCGATGAGCTTTCTCCTGGTGTTGATGAAGTTGTAAAAGTAATTATTGCCAATAAGCGAAAACTCCGCGAAGGTGATAAGATGGCCGGACGCCACGGAAACAAGGGTGTTGTCGCGCGAATTCTTCCGCCAGAAGATATGCCTTATTTGGAGGACGGAACTCCGCTTGACGTTTGCTTGAACCCGCTTGGTGTACCTTCCCGAATGAATATTGGTCAGATTATGGAATCTGAACTTGGAATTGCCGGAAAATATTTGAACCAGTTCTTTGAGGCTCCGGTATTCCAGTCTCCAAGTCAGGAGCAGATTGCGGATAAATTGCGAGAGGCTGGACTTTCTCCGGACTGTAAGCAGATTGTCCGCTCTGGTCAGACTGGCGAACCGTTTGTAAATCCAATCTTTGTCGGTGTTATTTACTTTATGAAGTTGCACCACTTGGTTGATGACAAGATGCACGCCCGCTCAACAGGACCTTATTCACTTGTAACTCAGCAGCCGCTTGGTGGTAAGGCTCAGTTCGGTGGTCAGCGTCTTGGAGAAATGGAAGTTTGGGCTCTTGAAGCTTATGGCGCGGCAAACTGTCTTCAGGAAATGATGACAATCAAGTCTGATGATATGACTGGTCGCTCAAAGATTTACGAATCGATTGTAAAAGGTGATCCTTCATCACCGGCTGGTGTTCCGGAGGCATTCAACGTAATGGTTCAGGAACTTCGTGGTTTGGCACTTGATTTTACGATTTATGATGAAAAGGGCAAGCAGATTGCTCTTACAGAACGTGATCAGGAACTGATTGATAAAGCCGCATCAGGTTTTGATAAGGAGAATGCTAATGCGTGATATTCAGGATTTCGCAAGCCTTAAAATTAAACTGGCTTCACCGGAAACTATCCGAGCATGGTCTTATGGTGAAGTAAAAAAGCCGGAAACTATAAATTATCGAACTCTTCGTCCGGAGAAAGATGGTCTTTTCTGTGAACGCATTTTCGGAACTACAAAGGAATGGGAATGTTACTGCGGAAAATTCAAGTCAATCCGCTATAAGGGTGTAATTTGCGACCGTTGCGGTGTAGAAGTTACACACTTTAAAGTTCGCCGTGAACGAACTGGTCATATTGAGCTGGCAGCTCCTGTTAGCCATATCTGGTATTACCGTTCTGTTCCAAGCCGAATGGGTCTTTTGCTTGATATGCAGGTTGCCCAGTTAAAGGCGGTTCTTTACTACGAAAAATACATCGTAATTGATGCCGGCGACACTGACTTAAAGAAGATGCAGCTTCTTACAGAAGATGAATACATTGAAGCCCGCGAACGCTACGGAGAAACTTTCACAGCGGACATGGGTGCGGAAGCGATTAAAACTCTTCTTGACTCAATTGATTTGGACGCTCTTGCTGTTGAGCTCCGCGCAAAAATGATTGAGAAAGGCGCAAAGTCAGACAAGCGTCTGCTTAAGAGAATTGAAATTGTTGAAAATTTCCTTTCTTCTGGAAATAAGGCATCCTGGATGATTCTGGATGTTGTTCCGGTAATTCCGCCGGATCTTCGTCCTATGGTTCAGCTTGATGGCGGCCGTTTTGCAACTTCTGACTTGAACGACCTTTATCGCCGTGTAATCAATAGAAATAATCGTCTTAAGAGATTGCTCCAGCTTTCTGCGCCGGATATTATTATCCGAAACGAAAAACGTATGCTTCAGGAAGCGGTTGACGCGTTGTTCGATAACTCAAAGCGTAAGCGTTCTGTAAAGGGCGCTTCTAACAGACCTCTTAAGTCAATCTCTGATATGATTAAGGGTAAGCAGGGACGTTTCCGCCAGAATCTTCTTGGTAAGCGTGTTGACTATTCAGGTCGTTCTGTAATCGTTGTTGGTCCGGAGCTAAAGCTTTGGCAGTGTGGTCTTCCAACAAAAATGGCATTGGAGCTTTTCAAGCCATTCATAATGAAGAAACTTGTTGATAAGCAGGTTGTTTTCAATATTAAAAAGGCAAAGATGCTTGTTGAGCAGGAAGCACCAGAGGTATTCAGTATTCTTGACGAAGTTGTAAGCGAACATCCGGTTATGTTGAACCGCGCGCCTACACTTCACCGACTTGGTATTCTTGCGTTTGAACCGGTTCTTGTGGAAGGAAAGGCTCTTAAGCTTCATCCGCTTGCTTGTAAATCGTTCAACGCCGACTTCGATGGTGACCAGATGGCTATTCACGTGCCGCTTACTCAGGCAGCGCAGATGGAATGTTGGACATTGATGCTTTCTGCAAGAAACTTGCTTGATCCTGCGAACGGAAACACAATCGTGGCTCCATCTCAGGATATGGTTCTTGGTATTTACTACATGACTTCTATTAAACCGAATGCCAAGGGGACTGGAAAAAGATTCGCTTCTCCTAATGAGGCTCGTCTTGCCGCTGAGTCTGGCGCAATTGAATGGCAGGCAAAAATTTCTGTTCCTGCTCCAAAAGATTGTTTTGACGGCGCAAAATATTGCTGGGATGGAAAAGCATTCAAGGCTGGTGACTTGATTGAAACAACAGCCGGAACTTTGGCATTCAACGAGGCTATGCCGGAAGATGTCCGATATATCAATAAGCAGATGGGTGACAAAGCGTTAAAGTCTATGATTGAGTATGTTTATCATACTCAGGGACCTTGGCTTACAGTCCAGATGCTTGATGCGGTTAAATCTGTCGGTTATAAAAACGCCACATTCTATGGTGCGACCCTTTCTATGGATGACATTATCATTCCAGATGAAAAGAAGGATATGATTTCAAAGGCTGATGCTGAAGTTGCAAAGATTGTAAACGATAACGCTCATGGTATTATTACTGATGAGGAACGATTCTCTAAAGTAACCGATATTTGGGCCCGAACAAACGAAAAACTTACAGAAATCATGTACGACAAAATGGCCAAGGACAAAGACGGATTCAACACAATCTATATGATGGCTACGTCTGGTGCCCGAGGTTCTCGAAAGCAGATTTCGCAGCTTGCCGCTATGCGTGGTTTGATGGCAAAGCCGGGTGGAGATATTATTGAGCTCCCGGTTAAGTCAAACTTTAAGGAAGGTCTTTCCGTAATTGAATACTTTATTTCTTCAAACGGTGCGCGAAAAGGTCTTTCTGATACTGCGTTGAAAACTGCCGATGCCGGTTATATGACCCGTCGTCTTGTTGATGTTTCTCAGGATGTTGTTGTAAACGAAGAGGACTGCGGAACAATCAATGGTATTGACTATGAGGCTATAAAAGAGGGTGATGAAATTACAGTTCACCTTAAAGACCGAATTGTTGGTCATTATACAATTGAAGATGTTTTCCATCCTATTACTGGAGAACGAATCTGCGAGGTTAACCAGTATATCGATGATGCTCTTGCTGCAAAAATCGAGGAATCTGGTGTAGAAAAGGTAAAGCTCCGCACTGTTCTTACTTGTGAGGCTCAGCACGGAATTTGTGTAAAATGCTACGGACAGAACCTTGCACGCAACAAGATTGTAGAAATTGGCGAGGCAGTCGGAATTGTTGCGGCTCAGTCAATCGGTCAGCCTGGTACACAGCTTACACTTCGAACTTTCCACTCTGGTGGTACTGCGGATAAGGCTGTTGAAGATAACAGAATTGTTCTTAAATACAATGCCATTATCAACGACATTCAGGGAACTCACGTAGAAAAAGCCGATGGAAGCTGGTTGTTCACCCGTAAGGGCTTTATGAAGGTTCTTAGAATTCTTGATACAGTCAAACTGGAAAAAGGTGACAAGCTGAACGTTCAGGATGGCGTAAGTCTTTTAAAGGATTCTGTTCTTCTTGTACGCGGCGGAAAAGAGATTGCTTCTTCTGTTTCTGGTAAAATTATGATTCGTGGTGATGAGATTTATATCACAAACAAAGAAGTAAAAGTTGAAATCAGTAACGGTTCTAACATCCATGTAAAGGTTGGCGATATTGTAAAAGCCGGCTCATCTCTTGGAACGTTCGAGCAGTATTCAGATCCGATTATCGCCGAAAGTGACGGATATGTTCACTTTGAGGATATTATTCCGGGCTCGACATTGCTTGAAAAGATTGATAATGCAAACGGTAGTGTTGAAAGAACGATTACTGACCTTCACCTTGATATTAAGCAGCCTAGAATTCTTATTACTGATGAGGCTGGAAACGAGCTTGGAAGTTATTACCTTCCTGCAGGCGCTGTTCTGTCTGTAGAGGACAATCAGCAGATTAAGGCTGGTGATACACTTGCAAAGATGACGAAAGAGGCTACAAAATCACAGGATATTACCGGTGGTATTCCGCGAGTTACAGAATTGTTCGAAGCCCGCAGACCGAAAGTTCCTTGTGTTCTTGCGCAGATTTCCGGTGTTGTTAAGTTCAAGGGAATTCAGAAGGCAAAAAGAATTGTAACTGTAGAAGATGAATTTGGAAAAGTTTTCGAGCATCTTGTTCCTACAAACAAGCACATGATTGTCCGCGATGGTGACCATGTTGAGGCAGGTGAACCGTTGTGTGATGGTGCTCCAAATCCGGCTGATATTCTTGCAATTCTTGGTGAAAATGCGCTCCAGAATTACTTGATGAAAGAAATCGACGCAGTTTACCGTGCCCAGGGTGTAAGCATTAACGATAAGCATATCGGTGTAATTATCCGTCAGATGTTAAGAAAGGTTGAGATTGTTGCCGTTGGTGATACAAAATTCATCTTTGGTCAGCAAGTTGACAAATACAAGTTCCATGAAGAAAACCGCCGTGTAATCGCAAATGGTGGTCAGCCGGCAGTTGCCCGCCCTATGTATCAGGGTATTACAAAGGCAGCGTTGAATGTTGACTCATTCATTTCTGCGGCATCATTCCAGGAAACAACGCGCGTTCTTACAAACGCCGCAATTTCTGGAGCAACAGATGGTTTGCACGGAATCAAGGAAAATGTTGCAATCGGTCATATGATTCCTGCCGGTACAGGTATCAGAAACTACAAGAACATAAAACTGTTCGACGGTAGCGACAGGGATCTTGATGTTCAGATGGAAGAAATTCTTGAACGACGAAAACTGGAAAAAGAACAGGAAGAAAACAGTTCGATTGAGCCAGTTTTTGAAAACGAAGAGTCTGATTAATCATTTTAAGATGAATAATTAGCGATTCGTAAAAGACCGGTGGAATTTAGCGTTTTCGTTGGATTCTGCCGGCTTTTTTATAAATTTTTGAAATTTCGGCAAATTCTATTGAATTCATTTTTGGAATTTTATAGAATTATTAAATCTGTCATCATAGGTTTATTATCTGTCAAATCTTCCGGAGTGCTGACCGGAATAAATATAGGAGAATAGGCGATGCCTACAATCAATCAATTAATTCGTCATGGACGTCAGTCAGTGGCTAACAGAACTAAGTCTCCCGCACTTGATTCTTGCCCACAGAAACGCGGTGTATGTACACGTGTTATGACTGTAACTCCAAAAAAACCAAACTCGGCTCTTAGAAAAGTAGCCCGTGTTCGTTTGTCAAATGGTATTGAAGTAACTGCATACATTCCTGGTATTGGTCATAACCTTCAGGAACACTCAGTAGTTCTTATCCGTGGTGGTCGTGTAAAGGATCTTCCTGGTGTACGCTATCATATTATCCGCGGTACAAAAGATACTCTTGGTGTTGAAGACAGAAAGCGCGGCCGTTCAAAGTACGGTGCAAAAAGACCAAAGGCTTAATGGAGGACTAAGATGGGAAGACATAAGAAATCAATCGAACGTCCATGTATGCCAGACGTTAAATATAATAGTACAGTTGTTACAAAATTTATCAGCCGCATGATGCTTGATGGTAAAAAATCAATCTGTACAAAAATTATCTACGAGGCTTTGGACAAGCTCAAGACAAAAACTGACAAAGATCCTCTTGAGGTGTTCTTGAAGGCTGTTGAAAATGTTAAGCCGATGGTAGAGGTAAAATCACGCCGTGTCGGCGGTGCTACATATCAGGTTCCGATGGAAATCCGTGAGTCTCGTCGCGAGGCTTTGGCTATGCGCTGGATTATCGGTGCCGCTCGTTCGCGTTCAGGACACGGAATGGCAGATACATTGGCTTCTGAGTTGATGGATGCTTTTAATAATACTGGTACAGCTTTCAAAAAGAAGGAAGATGTTCATAAGATGGCTGAAGCAAACAAGGCTTTCGCTCATTTCAGATGGTAGATTAAAGTTTCTGCTTGTAAAAAGATGTTCCAGAAGGGACATCTTTTTTTTATGATAATTTTATTTTAGGTATTGAAACAAATTAAAAAAAAATGTATAACTTAAAAACTATGCTAGTAGTAGTGTAGAAACTAGGGTTCTTTGAAAGTTGGCGGGTTGCTTGTTGCAACTCTGGTGTTTCTGTAAAGCTAATTGCATATTGCAGTTTCCAAGAAATGCGACCCTAAAATGTGTTCTGTATCGTTGATGCGGAAAAGATAACTTATGCGTTTCAGGGTTTCAACTGATCTGAGGTACAGATTGGGCTCTGAATTCCATACCAGTTATCAAAATTAGACGTTTGATGGTGTTTGGTGGTAACAGACCGGGATATTTCGAAAAAGCGATGGAATATCATGAAAGTAAAATACTTTTTTAGTCCGTTAAATCATAAACCGAATATTCTCATAAAAACGCAAATAAAGTGTGTCTGCGAACATATTTGATAACTGTTGTTGTTGAATGTGTTCTGGCTTAAAGTGCAACACATAAAAAATAAAGATGTCGGCCTGGGAAAATACAGGAGCCGACAAGGAGACAAACATGGCAAAGGAGAAGTTCGTTAGAACTAAACCTCACATGAACGTTGGTACTATTGGTCACGTAGACCATGGTAAGACTACACTTTCTGCTGCTATCACTACATATTGTGGAAACAAATATGGTGATAAAGTTCTTAAGTATGATGAAATTGATAACGCTCCAGAGGAAAAGGAACGTGGTATTACAATTAACACTCGTCACTTGGAATATCAGTCAGACAAGAGACACTATGCACATATCGACTGTCCAGGACATGCTGACTATATTAAGAACATGATTACTGGTGCTGCACAGATGGATGGTTCTATTCTTGTTATTGCAGCTACTGACGGTGTTATGGCTCAGACACGTGAACACCTTTTGCTTGCTCGTCAGGTAGGTGTACCAAAGATTATCGTATTCTTGAACAAGGTTGACCAGCTCGACGGTGATGAAGAAATGTTGATGCTTGTTGAGGAAGAGGTAAAAGATACAGTTCAGCAGTACGGATTCTCTGCAGATACACCAATCATTAAGGGTTCTGCATTCAAGGCTTTGAATGAACCTGAAAATGCTGAAAACACAAAGGCTATTGAAGAATTGCTTACAGCTATGGATACATGGTTCGATGATCCAGTTCGCGATGAAGATAAGCCATTCTTGATGCCAATTGAAGACATCTTCACAATCTCTGGACGTGGTACTGTAGTAACAGGTCGTGTAGAACGTGGTGTTATCAACATGAACGATCCTGCTGAAATCGTAGGTATCCACCCTACGGCTTCAACAACTGTAACTGGTATCGAAATGTTCCAGAAGACACTTGATCAGGCTATTCCAGGTGATAACGTTGGTATTCTTCTTCGTGGTATCGAAAAGAAAGATGTTGTTCGTGGTCAGGTTCTTGCAAAGCCAGGTTCAATCCACCCACACACAAAATTCGAAGCTCAGCTTTACGTTTTGACTAAAGAAGAAGGTGGACGTCACTCTTCATTCCGCAACGGTTATCGTCCTCAGTTCTACTTCCGCACAACAGATATTACAGGTACTGTAACTCTTGGTGCTGGCGTAGAAATGGTAAACCCAGGTGATAACGTTAAGATTATTGGTGAACTTATCCATCCAGTTGCTATGGACGAAGGTCTTAAACTTGCTATCCGTGAAGGCGGTCACACAATCGCTTCTGGACAGGTTACAAAGATTATCGAATAGTTAAAGGAAGAGGATGCCTGAATGAAAGTTTTCTTTGAAAATTTCTTCGGGCATCTGTTTATCCTTGGAGGATTAAATTCATGGCTAATGGAAAGATTCGTGTTCGACTTCGTGCATTTGATGTTGAACTGATCGATCAGAGTGCTAAGGCTATCGTGCAGGCTGTTCAGAAGGCTGGAGCAAAGGTTTCTGGACCTATTCCGCTTCCGACAAGAATCAATAAGGTGACAGTTCTTCGTTCACCACACGTAAACAAAAAGTCACGTGAGCAGTTTGAGATGAGAACTCACAAGCGTCTTATTGATATATTGAATCCATCAACAGATGTAATGGAATCATTGATGAAGCTTGAGCTTCCTGCAGGCGTTGCTGTAGAAATCAAACAGTAGGTTTTTGCTGTTTAATTAAGGTACGGACCCTCCGGATCTGGGTTGACGGCCAATAAAACAACGGACGAAAGTCCATTTAGGAGATATCAGAATGAAAGGTCTGATTGCAAAAAAAGTAGGAATGACACAGGTTTTCGACGAAGCCGGTAACTTAACACCTGTTACTGTGATCCGCGTTGAACCAAACACTGTTGTTGCTACAAAAACAAAGGAAACATGCGGATACGATGCTGTTGTTCTTGGTGTAGACGATATGAAGGCTAACAAGGTAAACAAGGCATACGCAGGCATTTTCCCAGAGAACGTTTCCCCGAAGCGTACATTGAAAGAATTCCGCGACTTTGAATCAGAAGTAAAAGTTGGCGATTCAGTTGGATTGGAATTGTTCGAAGGAACACGTTTCTTGGATGTGACTGCCACATCTAAAGGTAAGGGATTCCAGGGCGTTATGAAGAGATGGGGCTTCCATGGTGGACGCGCTACTCACGGTTCTAAATTCCATCGCGAAGCTGGTGGTACAGGTGCTTGTACAACTCCTGGACACTGTTTTAAAAATATCAAAATGCCAGGACACATGGGATTCAGAAAGGTTACTGTACAGAATCTTAAAATTGTTAAGGTTGATCCAGAACTGAATATTATTTTGGTTCGCGGTGCTGTACCTGGTGTAAAAGACTGCACACTCATCGTGAAGTCCGCAGTAAAGAAGAACTAGGAGATTAGGATATGGAAAAGAAAGTATATTCAACTTCTGGAAAAGAACTGCGTACAATCACTCTTGATGATAAAGTATTCGGTCTTCCAGTAAATGATGATGTTATTTACTATGCTATTACAAATGAACTTGCAAATATGCGTGTTGGTACTGCTTGTACAAAGACTCGCGCGGAAGTTCATGGTAGCAATGCTAAGCCTTATAAACAGAAGGGAACTGGTAATGCTCGCCGTGGTGATAAAAAGTCTCCACTTATGGTTGGCGGTGGTACAATTTTTGGACCAAAACCACGTGATTATAGTTATTCAATGCCTAAAAAAGCAAAACGTCTTGCTATTAAATCAATTCTTAGTATGCAGGCTCAGAGCGATAGATTTACAGTAGTTGAAGATTTTACAGTTGAAAGCGGTAAAACAAAGGATCTTGCAAAGATTCTTGGCAACTTTATCAAAGATGAAAGAACTGTAATTGTACTTAAAGATGATGATGCTATGATTAAGCGTTCTGGAAGAAATCTTCCGAATGTTTCTTTCTTGGCTTTTAATCGCCTTAGAGCACATGACTTGTTCTATGCACGAAAAGTTGTAGTTCTTGAATCTGCTGTAAAAAATCTTTCAGACTTTTATGCTGAAGATAAGGAGGCTAAATAATGAATTATACAGATATTCTTATTGAGCCTGTTGTTTCAGAAAAGGCAAATGACCTTCGCGGACAGAATAAATATGTCTTCAAGGTAGCACCTTCTGCAACAAAAACAGAAATCAAAGAAGCTGTAGCAAAACTTTTTAATGTAAAAGTTGTTGACTGCAAAACTATTAATGTTATGGGCAAGATGAAAAGACTTCGTGGTAAACCTGGTCGCACAAGCTCATACAAGAAAGCAATTGTACGCGTGGCTGCTGGTGAATCAATCGCAGTTTTTGAAGGCGTATAATTACAATAACTAAGGGGAACTAAAATGGCTCTTAAGGTATTTAAGCCAATGACTCCAGGTACACGCGGACGCGTAGACCTGATTAGAGAAGAACTGACAACCAATAGACCCGAAAAAACTTTGGTGTCAGGTAAAAAGTCTAATGGTGGTCGTGGTCAGGGTGGTCGTATTTCTGTACGTCATCAGGGCGGCGGACACAAAAGACGTTATCGTGAGATTGACTTCAAACGAGAAAAGCACGGAATTCCTGGAACAGTAAAAACTATTGAGTATGATCCAAACAGAAGTGCTAACATTGCTTTGATTTATTATGCTGACGGTGATAAACGTTATATTATTGCACCAAAAGGATTGCAGGTTGAACAGAAAATTATGTCTGGTGAGAATGCAACTCCAACAGTAGGAAATGCTCTTCCGCTTGATAACATTCCGGTCGGATTTACAATTCATAACATTGAATTGACTCTTGGCCAGGGCGGACAGTTGGTTCGTTCTGCTGGTGCAAGCGCAATGATTGCTGGTCGTGAAGGCGCTTATGTAATCGTTCGTCTTCCTTCTGGAGAAATGCGTAAAATTAACGGACGCTGCTACGCTACAATCGGTGTTGTAGGAAACGAAGAACACATGAACGTACAGCTTGGAAAAGCTGGTCATAAACGCTGGCTTGGTATTCGTCCTACAGTTCGTGGTATGGCTATGAACCCAGTTGATCACCCTCTTGGTGGTGGTGAAGGTGCTGGTAAAGGTCGTAACCCTGTTACTCCTTGGGGACAGCCTTGTAAGGGTTACAAAACTCGCAACAAGAGAAAGCCGTCTAACAAATTTATTGTTTCACGTCGCAAAAAGTAGTCGCATAGGAGATAACGGTGTCAAGATCTGTTAAAAAAGGACCTTTTGTAGAAAAATCACTTTACAAAAAGGTTTCAGCAATGAACAAAGAGGCAGACAAGAAAATGATAAAAACATATTCTCGCTGCTCTACAATCATACCTGAAATGGTAGGTAATACTATTTCTGTTTATAATGGTAAATCATGGATTCCTGTTTACGTTACAGAAAACCTCGTTGGTCATAAACTCGGCGAGTTTGCTCCTACACGTACTTTCAAAGGCCATGGTGGTACAGATAAAACTGCTTCGGCAAAATAAAGGTGGATATTATGGCTGAAAAGAAAGGTTATGTAGCCACTTCAAAGTTCCTTATTGCTTCTCCAACTAAGGTTCGTCCAGTTGCAAAGCTTGTTAACCAGAAACCTGTAACAAAGGCGTTGGCAATTCTTGAGAATATGCCACAGAAAGGTGCGGGTCTTATTAATGCAACTTTGAAATCAGCAATTGCAAATGCGCTGAATTTGAACAATAAGCTTGATGAAGATATGCTATACGTAAAAGAAATAAGAATTGACGAAGGTCCAAGACTTAAAAGAGTTTGGTTCCGCGCGCGTGGTCGTGCAGATCAGCTTTTGAAGCGTATGTGTCATATTACCGTCATCGTTGACGAGAAGGCGGGGGAATAAAGTGGGTCAGAAAGTTAGTCCAATCGGTTTGCGCTTAGGCGTAAACAAAACATGGCAGTCACGTTGGTATGCAGATTTCCGTGATTATGCAGACTTGGTTCTTGAAGATGTAAAACTCAGAAAAATGGTTATGGATCTTCCTGAATGTAAAAACGCTGATATTGCTGAAATTGAAATTATCCGTCACCCACAGCGTGTTACAATCGTAATTCACACTGCTCGACCTGGTGTTATCATCGGTGTTAAGGGTGCAACAATTGAAAAGATTAGTGCAGATATTCAGGCACAGCTTACAAAGAAAGTTCAGATCAAGATTAAGGAAGTTAAACGTGCGGATGTAAATGCAAGTTTGATTGCCCAGAATGTTGGTCGCCAGCTTGCTGGTCATGGGTCTTTCCGCAAGGCTTTGAAACAGGCTGTAAGCAATGCTATGAGATCTGGTGCGCAGGGTATTAAGATTCGTCTTTCAGGTCGTCTTGGCGGTGCTGAAATGACAAGAACTGAAGAGCATAAAGAAGGACGCGTTCCGCTTCACACTCTTCGTGCTGACATTGACTATAGTACATACGAAGCACATACTGCATACGGAAAAATCGGTGTAAAAGTATGGGTTTACAACGGAATGAACTATGGTGTTGAGCAGAACGAAGATGCAGGTCAGCTTGTTCGCAAACCTCGTCGTGAACGTTCTCAGCGTCCAGCGGCAGATAAGGCTGAAAAATCAGGACCTTCTGCTAAGGAAAGGAGCTAGGTTATGCCATTAAGTCCTAAAAGAGTTATACACCGAAAGGTGCAGCGTGGTAGAGAAAAAGGAAATGCTACACGCGACAATTTTATTGACTTCGGTAACATTGCTCTTGTTGCAATGGAACCTACTTGGTTAAGTGCCCGTGTAATTGAGGCAGCCCGTGTTGCTATCAACCGTACACTTGACCGAAAGGGTCAGGTTTGGATTCGTGTTTTCCCAGATAAACCGATTTCTAAGAAACCTGCTGAAGTTCGAATGGGTAAGGGTAAAGGTGCTCCAGAATCTTGGGCTGCCGTTATCAAACCTGGAATGATTTTGTTTGAAGTTGGCGGTGTTGACCAGAAACTTGCTCAGAAAGCGCTTGAGCTTGCTGGAGATAAACTTCCAATTACAACAAGAGTCGCATTTAAGCCTACACAGGACTAAGGAGGAATAAGATGGCTGAATCAAATAAAAAGACAGATAAAGAATTATCTTATTCTGAACTTGTTGCAAAACGTGATGAGCTTAAAAAGAAGTACATGGATCTCCGTTTCAAGATGGTTGTTTCTCATGTAGATAACCCAATGCAGAAACGTACAATGCGTCGAGAAATTGCACGTTTGAATACTTTCATTCAGCAGAAAAAAAATGCTGAAGAAAATAAGTAGGAGCTGAACCGTGGCAGAAAATACTGTTCAGACTGTAAAGACAGCAAAAAAACGTGAATTTGTTGGTCTTGTTACAAGCGACAAGATGGAAAAGACTATCGTGGTAACAGTAACAACAAAGAAAATGGATCGTCTTTACAAGAAATATGTTACTCGCTCAAAGAAGTATATGGCCCATGATGAAAAGAACGATGCTCACATTGGTGATACAGTTCGAATCGTGGAATGCAGACCGCTTAGCAAAGATAAGGCTTGGCGTCTTGTAGAAATTGTTGAACGTGCTAAATAAGGTATAAGGAGTAAAAAGTTATGATTCAGATGCAGTCATGTATGACAGTCGCTGATAACTCCGGTGCTAAGATTGCTCAGTGTATCAAGGTGCTTGGCGGAACACACCGCCGTTATGCCGGAATTGGCGATATTGTTGTTGTTGCAATTAAAGATGCTATCCCGACATCCACAATTAAAAAGGGTGCTGTTCAGAAAGCAGTAATTGTAAGACAAGCAAAAGAATACCGTCGTCCTGATGGAACTTATATTCGTTTTGATGATAACGCTTGCGTAATTGTTGATGAAAATAAGAATCCAAAGGGAAAACGCATCTTTGGACCTGTGGCTCGCGAGCTTCGTGATATGGATTTTATGAAAATCGTATCTTTGGCTCCAGAGGTACTTTAAGGGGTTATGGTTATGGAAAAGAAATTTAAGATCCGTAAAGATGACACTGTAGAAGTTATTGCAGGTAAAGATAAGGGAAAAAGAGGAACTGTTGTTCGTATCCTTACTAAAAAAGATGCAGTAATCGTATCTGGTGTTAATATTGTTAAAAAGGCAATGAAAAAGCGTAGTCAGCAGGATCAGGGTGGAATCGTAGAGATTGAAGCACCACTTAACATTTCAAATGTTGGTATTGTCTGCAAGAAATGCGGTCGTCCTGTAAGAGTTGGCTATAAATTGAACGGGGACAAGAAAGTCCGCGTTTGCCGTAAATGTGGAGAAACATTGTAATGGCTAATTACGTACCTCGGCTTAAGAAAGTCTATAAAGACGAAATCGCTCCAGCACTTGTAAAAGAGTTTAATTACACAACTCCAATGCAGGTTCCTGTATTGAAGAAGATTGTTGTAAGCATGGGTGTTGGTGAGGCTCTCACAAATAAGAAACTCCTTGATGCCGCAGTTACTGACTTGACACAGATTACAGGTCAGAAAGCTGTTAAGACTAGAGCAAAAAAGAGTATCGCTAACTTTAAATTGCGTGAGGGTAATGAAGTAGGAGCAATGGTTACATTGCGCGGTACAATTATGTATGAATTCTTGGACCGCCTTATTAACGTTGCATTCCCACGAATTAAGGATTTCCGTGGTATCAAGGCAACAGGCTTTGATGGACGCGGAAACTTCTCAGTTGGTATTACTGAACAGTTGATTTTCCCAGAAATCGATTTTGATAAAATCACAAAGGTTGCTGGTATGAATATTACGTTCGTAACAAGTGCAAAGACTGATGCAGAAGCAAAAGCTTTGCTTGCCAAATTCAATATGCCATTCCGTAAGTAGAGTGAGGGATACATGGCTAAGAAATCATTGATTATAAAAGCCGCTCGCAAACAGAAGTATGAAACTAGACAGTACAATCGCTGTCAGATTTGCGGACGTCCACGTGGATATTTGCGAAAGTATAAGATGTGTCGTCTTTGTTTCCGCAAATTAGCAAGTGAAGGCCTTCTTCCAGGCGTCACAAAATCATCTTGGTAGAGTGGTAGGAGAATAGAAATGAGTGCATCAGATCCAGTAGCAGACATGCTCACTAAGGTTCGCAATGCGGCTAATGCCCGCCACGAAAAAGTAGATATTCCTGCTTCAAAGCTTAAGCTTGAAATCGTAAAGATTATGAAGACAGAAGGATATATCAAGAATTTTAAGAAGGTTCAGGAAGACGGACATTCTGTTATCCGTATCATCTTGAAATATGATGACAGCAATAATCCTGTAATCCATGGTGCTAAGAAAATCTCAACACCTGGACGTCGAGTTTATTCTGGCTATAAAGATTTGCCACGCGTATTCAATGGATACGGTACAATCATTGTTTCAACTTCTGCTGGTATCACAACTGGTAAGAAGGCAACTGAAAAGCAGGTTGGTGGTGAATTGATCTGCTCTATCTGGTAATAGGAGGAAGATATGTCAAAAATCGGTAAACTTCCTGTAGCTATTCCAGCTGGAGTTACAGTTACAGTTGCTGATGGCGTTGTGACTGTAAAAGGTCCAAAGGGTGAACTTAAACAGGAATTCGGCAACAATGTTAAAGTTGAAGTAAAAGACGGCAATGTCGATGTTCTTCAGGCAGCTGAAACAAAACAGGGCAATGCATTCCATGGTCTTTACAGAAATCTTATTCATAATATGGTTACCGGAGTATCAACTGGTTTTACTAAGAAACTGGTTATTACTGGTGTTGGTTATCGTGCTGAAGTTCAGGGCAAGACACTTATGTTGAATCTTGGATATTCAAACGATTTCTTTGTAACAATTCCAGAAGGTCTTACTGTTGTGGCTGATGCTAATGGAAACGTTTCTGTTTCTGGCATTGACAAGCAGCAGGTTGGAGAATTTAGTGCTCAGATTCGTAAACTCCGAATGCCGGAGCCTTATAAGGGAAAAGGTATTCGTTACGATGACGAAGTTATCCGACGCAAAGTTGGTAAGACTGGTGTAAAATAAGGTAGGCCGCTATGTTTAAGAAACTTAATGATAAAGACAGAAAGCGCCTTCACAGAAAAGTTCACATTCGTAAGACTGTGTATGGAACTGCAGACCGTCCTCGTATGACAGTAACTCGTTCCAACAAGAATCTTTCTGTTCAGGTTATTAATGATGACGAGGGAACGACACTTGCTTCAATTTCTACACTAGAAAAAGAATTCGAGGCTCTTAAGCCAAATATTGACGGAGCTAAGAAACTTGGTGAAGCTTTTGGTGCACGCCTTAAGGATAAAAAAATTACAAAAGTAGTTTTTGACCGAAATGGTTACCTTTATCACGGTGTTGTAAAAGCCCTTGCAGACGGCACTCGCAGTGCTGGAATTGAGTTCTAGGAGTTAAAATGGAACGCAAGAATTTTGATAAAGAACCAAAAGAGTTTGTTGAAAAACTTGTAACTCTTAACAGAACTGCAAAGACTGTAAAAGGTGGACGCCGAATGTCTTTCTCTGCACTTACTGTTGTTGGTGATCAAAAAGGTCGCGTAGGATACGGATTTGGCAAGGCTAATGATGTATCTGAAGCTATTAAAAAGAGCATTGAACATGCCAAGAGAAATCTTGTTACAATGTCAATGAAAAATGGTACTTTACCACATGAAATTATTGGAAAATACAAGAGTTCTTCTGTACTCCTTAAGCCAGCTTGTGCCGGTACTGGTATCAAAGCCGGTGGAGCTGTTCGCTCTGTAATGGATGCGGTTGGAATTACAGATGTTATTTCAAAATCATTGGGCTCAAGTTCTTCTGTAAACGTAGTTCGCGCAACATTCAATGCTATTGAAAATCTTATGGATGCAAAAGCTGTTGCCGCTGCTCGTGGTAAAACACTTGATGAATTGTGGGGTTAATTATGGCAAAGGCTAAACAGTTAAAGATTACACTTGTAAGAAGTACAATCGGACAGAAACCTGCCAAAGTTGCCACAGTTCGCAGCCTTGGATTGAAGAAGATTAACTCTTCTGTAGTACAGGACGATAATGATTCAGTTCGTGGAATGATCGCTTCTGTTGCTCATCTTGTAAAAGTAGAGGAGGCAGAGTAATGTCTGAATACAATCCAGTACTTAGCGCGCCTAAAGGTGCAAATAGAAAGCCAAAGCGTGTTGGCCGCGGTTCATCTTCTGGACTTGGTACAACAGCTGGTAAAGGTAATAAAGGTCAGCAGTCACGTTCTGGTTCTTCAGTTCCTTACGTAGGATTTGAAGGTGGTCAGATGCCGCTTTACCGTCGTGTTGCTAGACGTGGATTCTCAAATTATCCTTTTAAAAAGGAATTTGTTTGTATTAATGTTGGAATCCTTGATGCAAAATTTGCTGACGGTGAAACAGTAAACAAAGAAACTCTTGCTGCAAAAGGATTCATTTCAGCAAAGGCAGCACCGCTTGTTAAGATTCTTGGCAATGGTGAAATCACAAAGAAACTTACTATTGATGTAGACAAGGTTTCTGAATCTGCTAAAGCTAAAATTGAAAAGGCTGGCGGCAGTGTAAAAGCCGCTGCTGCTGAAGAATCTAAATAGGTGTCGGAGTAAAACATGGCAAGCAATCCAGTAGTAAATATGTTTAGAGTAAAGGAAATCCGTATACGGCTGCTCTTTACATTATTAATTTTGGCAATTTTCCGTTTGGGAAGTGTACTTACAATTCCTGGTATTGATGCAACAGTATTGTTTAGTTATTTCAATAATCTTGCTGCTCAGAACAAGAATGCATTTGCTAGTTATATGGACTTCTTTGTAGGTGGTGCTTTCTCAAATTTCTCAATTTTTATGTTGGGAGTAATGCCATACATTTCTACACAGATTATTTTGCAGCTTGCTGTGATTATTTTCCCAAGCATGAAACGTGCTATTCAGGAAGACGGCGGTCAGCGTAAAATGGCTGCATGGACTAGAATTGGTACAGTATTTGTATGTCTGCTTCAGTCTTATGCGGTTACGGTTTATGCACGCTCGATTCCTGGATGCATAGTGTTCAGCTCACTTTTGAAGTTCAATCTTTTGGCTATCCTTACAGTAACTACAGGATCTATGGTTACTGTATGGCTTGGCGATAGGATTACAGCAAATGGTATCGGCAATGGAATCTCTATGATGATTTTTGCCGGTATCGTTGCCCGTCTTCCGAATGCGATTGCTGAACTTGTACGAAAAGTTTCGGCTGGTGAAATCCAGCTGGTTTTCGTCATTGTTGTGCTTGTAATGTTTGTTGCTATTATTGCTTTGGTAATATTTGAAGAATCTGGTGTAAGAAAAATTCCGGTTCATTACGCAAAACGTGTCGTTGGAAGAAAAATGTACGGTGGGCAGAACACTTATATTCCTTTCAAAGTAAATCCGTCTAACGTGATTCCGCTGATTTTTGCTTCTTCTCTTCTTACATTGCCGTTGCAGATTGTTTCTACTTTGGGAAATAACCAGGAATCTGCTAGGTGGATAAGTCGCCTTTCTAATATCTTGACACCAAACGGGCTCTGGTACAATGTTTTGTTGGTCGTTCTTATTGTTTTCTTTGCGTATTTCTATACTCAGGTAACATTGAATCCTGTTGAAATCGCAAAAAATATTCGAGAGAATGGCGGTTCTATTCCAGGTATAAGCACTGATAAAACAGAGGAATACCTTAATAAAATATTGAACCGACTTGTTTTACCGGGTTCTTTGTTCTTGGCATTTATTGCTATTGTTCCATCTGTGATTCAGAGATTGTTCAATTTCCCGCAGTCAGTTGCAATGCTGATGGGTGGTACTTCGCTTATCATTATGGTAGGTGTTGATTTGGATACTATGAGTCAAATAGAAGCTCTCTTGAAAATGCATCATCAGGATGGATTGACAAAGAAAGGTAAGATTAGATCACGAAATCTTTAGAAAAGTTTAGAAAATCGTGTTCTAAGTAGTAGAAAAAGATTGAGAATATATGTTATATTATTTTTCACCGAATTGTCTCTCATTGCGAGGTGCTAAGATTCGGTGAGAATGTTTATTCTCAGGGGGTCTTTATGAAAGTACGAACCAGTGTAAAACCTATCTGTGATAAGTGTAAGGTAATCAAAAGAAACGGAATTATCCGTATCATTTGTTCAAACCCAAAACACAAGCAGAGACAGGGCTAAGGAGTAACAGATGGCTCGAATATCGGGAGTTGATATCCCAAATAAACACATAAGTATTGCTTTAACTTATATTTATGGTATCGGAAATTCTTTGGCAAAAAAAATCCTTGAAGAAGCTAAGATTGATCCTGCTAAAATGGCAAACGATCTTACTCAGGATGAGATTGCAAAGATTCGTGATATTCTGGATAAGAACTACAAGGTTGAAGGTCGTCTTCGTTCAGAAATCGGTCTTAACCTTAAACGCCTTATTGATATTGGCTGTTACCGCGGTCTTAGACACAAGAGAGGTCTTCCAGTTCGTGGTCAGAGAACACGCACAAATTCTCGTACCCGCAAAGGTAAGAAGAAGACTGTTGCTAATAAGAAGAAGTAAGGCGGAGGAAACTAATGGCTACAGCTAAGAAACGAAAGGAAAAGAAAAGCGTTTACGAAGGTAATGTTTACATTCAGGCAACGTTTAATAATACTATCGTTACAATTACAGACTTGAATGGTAATGCTCTGTCTTGGGCATCATCAGGCGGTCTTGGTTTCCGTGGAGCAAAAAAATCTACTCCATTTGCTGCCCAGTCAGTTGCAGAAACAGCTGTTCAGAAGGCAGTAAGTTACGGTTTGCGAGAAGTTCACGTTTATGTAAAAGGACCAGGAATGGGACGCGAAAATGCTATCCGTTCGCTTGGTGCAATGGGATTAAGAGTAAAGTCTATCCATGATATTACTCCAATTCCTCATAACGGATGCCGACCTCGCAAGACTCGCCGTATGTAACGGAAATTGAAAAGATAGTAATCCTGTCTGCCGGATGTCAGTGGCAGACTGTTTTGACAGAGATGTCTAAACGAAGTTATAAGCCAGAGAATTCTGGTTTGTCTGATGTAAATTGGGGGGTTGAGTTTTTTCAACCTCAAGAGGAGTTCTGATGGCTCGCAAAAATCTGCTTAAAGGTTTTAAGAAACCAAAAGGTATTACTTTTGAGCATCTTGAGACTAATCCAAATTATGGTAAGTTCACAGCTTATCCTTTTGAAACAGGATTTGGTACAACAGTAGGAAATACTTTGCGCCGTGTTTTGCTTTCATCAATTCAGGGTTACGCCATCACATCTATCCGTATCACTTCTTATGATGCAGATGGTGTGCCGCACGTAATTTCGAGCGAATTTGAAGCAATCCCAAATGTTTCTGAAGATACATTGGAAATCATTAACAGTCTTAAACAGATTCGTTTGCGTCTTCCTAACGATGTTGAACAGGACACTATCCTTTATGAATTTAAAGGTCCTGGTGTTGTAAAGAGCGATGATCTTGCAAAGGAAAATCAGCTTGAAGTTATGACTGAAGATATGCTTGTCTTTACGATGATGGAAGGTTGTAACCTTGAGATTGAAATGCAGGTTGATCTTGGTCGCGGATATGTTCCGGCAGAAGTGAATGAACACTATATTGAAGTTGTTGGTACACTTCCTATGGATGCAATCTTTACACCTGTTCCAAAGGTAAAGTATTCTATTGAACCTTGCCGCGTAGGACAGCGAAATGATTACGATAAGCTTGTTCTGGAAATTTGGACAGATGGAACAATTGCACCTGAAGATGCGTTGGCAGAAGCTGCAAAGATTGCTAAAGATCATTTTTCAATTTTTGTAAACTTTAATGACAGTGATGTCGCTAGTAGTGATGAAGATAGTGAAGATGATGCAAGAATCAAGGAAATTCTTAATACTCCTGTAGAGGAGCTTGAACTTTCCGTTCGTTCTTCAAATTGTCTTAAAAATGCAAACATCCGCACTATTGGTGAATTAACTAAAAAGACAGAAGATGATATTGCAAAGACTCGAAACTTTGGTAAGAAGAGTCTTACAGAAATCAAAGAAAAACTTCAGGAATGGGGCTTGACTCTTGGTATGACTGACTATAGTCATCTGAAGAATGCTGCAAACTTAACAAAGCAGAAGGAAGAAACAGATGAATCATAGAAATGGTTTTAATCCGCTTTCGCGCACATCAGCACACCGCCGTGCAATGTCACGCAATATGGTGACTTCGCTCTTTAGATTTGAACGTATTACTACAACAAAAGCTAAGGCGTTGGAAGTTCGCAAGGCTGCTGAAAAATTAATTACTAGAAGCAAAATTGATTCAGTTCACAATCGTCGTGAAGCTGCAAAATTTATTGCAGATGAAAAGATTTTGAACAAACTTTTCACTGAAATCGGTCCAAGAATGAAAGACCGCAATGGTGGTTATACTCGCGTTCTTAAAATTGGTTTCCGACAGGGTGATGCCGCTGATATGGTTATTCTTGAACTTGTAGATTACAAGCTTGATACTGAGGCTAAGGAAGAGAAAACTGAGGCTAAGGCAAAAAAGGCTGCTAAATCTACCGAGGAAAAGAAAGAACCGGCTAAAAAAGCTGCAACTGCTGAAAAAAAGCCTGCTGCAAAGAAAACTTCTGCAGCTAAGAAAACAACTGCAAAGAAAGCTGCTGAACCTAAAGCAGAAGATGCAGATAAGGAGTAGGAAATGTCTAAGAACCATCGTGGAACTGGTATCCGTTCACTTCCAGCACACGGAAGAGCTACTTGCCCTATCTGTAAGAAGACAGATGTAAAATGTCTTTATGAAAAAGAAGTTGACGGTCAGACTTTAAATATCTGCAAAGTATGTAATGCTACTTTGAAGAATAAAGAAAGAGTTGCTGCTAAGGCTGCGGCAAAAGCGGCTCCGGCTGCTGAAACTTCTGCACCAGCTGCAGAGTAAAAAAATAAATAGGAGCATAAAATGGCTACTAGAAGAAGTCCTCGTTTTAAAGAATGTAGAAGACTTGGTGTAAACGTTTGTGGACACCCTAAAGCACTGGAAAGAGCAAATTCCCCTGCTTTTGCTAAAAAAAAGAAGGTTTCTGAATACGGTCTCCAGTTGATTGAAAAACAGAAGGTAAAGGCTTATTACGGAATCCTTGAAAAACAGATGAGAAGATATTTCGAAGCGGCGGCTCGTGCGACAGGTAACACTGGAGATGAATTGCTTATTCTTTTGGAACGTCGTCTTGATAATCTTGTATACCGTGCTGGTTTTGCTAAGTCTATTCGTCAGGCTCGCCAGATGGTTAGTCATGGACACTTTACTGTAGACGGAAAGAGAGTGAATATTCCTTCTTTCTCTGTAAAAGTTGGACAGACAATCGCTTTGAGTGAAAAAGCTCAGAAATCAGGTGCGTTAAAAGCAATCTTCCTTGAAGACAAGGCTGGAAAACTTGATTATATTGAAAAGAATGTAGACGGCTTTACTGCTAAGTTTAGTCGCTTGCCACTTCGTGCAGAAATTCCAGTTGATGTAAAGGAAAACCTTGTAATCGAATACTATTCTAAATAGTGCTTGAGCGATAACAAACGGCAGTCCATGCGGCTGTCGTTTTTTTTTGTCATTTCTATTTTTTTGTGTCTTTATAAAATTTAAGATGAGATAAAATCTTATATTTGTCGTGTAAAAACTCTTC
>CAVGBY010000009.1:0-2399 GCA_963627355.1 uncultured Prevotella sp.
CTTTAACACGACAATTAACCCTTTATCATATATCAAAGTAAACTATGAAAAAAATATTTATAATAATATCAGTTTTTATGTTTCTCTTTTCTAACATTTCTGCAGATACCAAAAATGATTATATTTTTGCGGCCGCCTCTGCAGGACTAAGTTATAAACATTCAGTTCTTTATGCAAACCTAATGTTAAAAAGAGACAACCAGGAACTTCTTAACAAAAAGGAATCTAAAAAACTTTTAAAGTTAGAATCAAAAATCGAATCTAATAAAAATAAACAAATAGTTCAAAATAAAAAAAATCCTGAAAAATTAATGCGAAAACAAGAAAAAATAAGAAGAAATACGGAAATTCAAAATAGACGAGCATCAGCAAGAGCCGCATATGAGGAATATATTTATAAAAATGAACAAAATGAAAAAATTCCTATAAACCCTAAAACAGGATTTCCCGAAATTCTCAACAAACCTTTTGTTATCTTTGATGAAGGTTTCTCCTACGGAATGGTTACAAGGCTTCAGAAACAAGATAAATACGACAGAAGTAATTTTGTATGGCAAGATCAACTTGTCGGTCTCTATTTTGATGTCACAAGTGTAAATATGAAGCCTATAAACAGCATGGCAAGAATAACTGTGTACTATCCATGGGCACACACTTTTAATGGTATGCTAACATTTCCTTCACAAACAATCCTTTATGCTTGCGATATTTTTGCAGGGCCGGTTTTTCATGCGGATATGTGGAAATATATAAGATTAAATTTTTCTGGCGGATTACATTATATGTACCAATTATCGGATGAATATCATTTAAACTATCTTGGAGTAGGATTTCTCACTGGTGCAGAACTTCCTCTTGCACGCAGATGGACTCTCATTCAAAATGGAACATTCACATTAGATTACGCAAATCTTGGAACAAACCACAGTGTTCAACCGTTTGATTATTCTTGGTCATATCAATTATCATTTGGAGTTCGTTATAGCAAAAAGAATCTTAACAAGTATGCATATATTCATCGTTGGTCAAAAACTACTGCAGATATGAATTTTGAATAACAAAAGACAGGTTATTGACAATTGAAAACTTATTTCTATAGTTCGGTATGGATAGAATTACAAGCATAATTTCGGGTGGAATTTCTGGAGCAATAACTGATATTTATTCAGAAGAGGCATTACACTACATAATTTGAAAGATGATGAAAATTATGGTCTTTCAAGGTGGTAAGATATGATAAAGATGACAAACATAAGCAAAAAAGGCAATATAATAACTCTCGACTGTCATTCAGATGAAGCATATCCAAATGAACAGTCATATAAACTTGCTTTTAATGCAGAAACAAAAGAAATTCTTTCAAAGCCTGAAAATGCAGAAATATCTGATATATCAAAAATAATTTATAAACTCAGAAAGTATCTTTCAAATGGTATTTCTTTGCCTACAAAAGACTGCATTGCCTGTTTTTAATCCATTACTCCACAAACTTATGCGAAATCAAGAAACTGCCTATTTCTACCACGGTTATCATAAGGGCGTAGACTTTTAGGCAGAGTTTTGTGTTCGGGTCGGCGGGAAGAAGGTTTTTCCAGTAGAAATTTTCTTCCTTGCGAAGGCAGAAAAATACGACTGCGTTGTAAAGAATCAGCGCCATCAGGGAAATTTCACATACAAGCAGAATTTCCTGCTCATCTTCTGTAACACCGGTCAAAAGTAAAAGTGTTGTAAAAAGCGCCACGCTAAAAAGTGAATAAATTCCGCAGTTCCAGACTGACTGAACATAGCCTTGCCCGCCTGCAAAAATTGCCGCTGTTCCTGTGGAAAACAACGCGAACAGAAAGAATGTGCAGAGCAAAAATCCTGTAAAAACATAGAACAATCCCCAGCCTAAATCAGGCGAGGCAACAAAAAACGCGAATGAATCTATATTTCTTGCCAAAACCGGAATCGCCGCGGTAAGCGCGAACATAAAAAAGACAATAGCAAAAATACGCAAAAACACTTTAGACATAATTTTATTCTATCACATTGAGAAACTTTCTGTAACGTGCTAATCTTGTGAAGTTATGATTAATGATATAAAAAAATCCATTCTTTCAGGCTTTATGATTTGCATCGGCGGAACAGTCTATCTTTCCTGCATTGCGCTTAACCTAAAACCGCTCGGCGCATTTTTGTTTGCGGCGGGACTTTATTCAATCTGTGTGTACGGTTTTAATCTTTTTACAGGAAAAGTTGGCTATATTGCATACAATTTTAAGGACATAAAATATATCAGGCTTGTGGTTCTTGTGCTTGCTTTCAATCTTCTTTCAACATATCTTCTGGGGATTCTTGCTTCCTACGCGTTTCCATCGGTTGTTGAGCCGGCAAAGAATATTTATGCGGCAAAAACT
>CAVGBY010000009.1:2409-11080 GCA_963627355.1 uncultured Prevotella sp.
AATTATTTACTTCCGGTGTTTTCTGCGGAATTCTGATGTTTCTTTCTGTTGACACGTGGAAAAAAGGCACAAAAATCGGAATTTTTATCTACATTCCGGTTTTTATTCTGTGCGGTTTTGACCACTCAATCGCAAATTCGTTCTACAACGGAATCGCAAATGGATTTAACGCATTCACGCCGCAGAATCTTCTGATTTTTGCCGTTGTAATCCTTGGAAATGCGGCCGGCGGAATGTTGATTCCCCTTTTATCAGAAAAACCGGCCGGCATCCAGGAATAATTATCAGAACAATTTTTTTATGGCATCCACTGCCGCGCCTTTTGCGGCGTTTGTAAGCTGCTTGTTGATTTTAGTCTTTTGCTCTTCAAGCTGTTTCTGCAGGCTGTTCACTGAATTCATCTGGCTGTTCAGAAGCCCCGAAATATCTGTGAACGCAGAAATCTGCTCGGTCGCAATTCCTGTTTTTTCACTAAGGACTTTTGTAACATTCGCCTGCGCTTCAGAAGCGATTGAATTCAGCTCGCCTGTAAGCGCCTGTGTTACCGGAGTCACAAGCTGTTTTGTAAGTTTTTCAATATTTGTAAGCTCAACGTTCATTCCTCCGTCCTTGCTGTACAAAACATTGAATCCTACAGAAAGATTTTTTATGCCGGAAACCGCCTTCTTGTAAAGTTCAGAAACTTTTGCCGGCTCAAAATCCATTCCCTGGATTTCAGTTATATTCATGTTCAAAGTTCCGCCAACAGAAAAACTTCCGTCAGCCTTGCACAAAAGGATTGCGTCAATGTCGCTTGCAGAGCTAAGATTAAAGACCTGGGCATCCGCGCTGATTGGATAGCCTTTTCCAGAATAGTCCGCAACAACCAGAGGAGCATTTGAGTTATCCCGGGCGTCAATTGTTACAGAAGCCTTGTTCGGTTTTCCGATAACCTTAAAGTCCGCATTGATTTTCGCAGGTTTTCCGCGCATATTCTGGTCGCTTGAAATCTCTGTGGCAGTTCCCTTGAACAGAAGTTCATTTGTCTTGTATTCGTAGCCAGATGCGACAACGTTTTCAATCAAAAGTTTTGGAACAGTGTCTTTTTTATAGTAAACCATTCTTCCGGCAGAACGCGCGTGTCCAGCTGATTTTTTTGCCTTTTTAGCTTTCTTTTCAGTTTTTTCCGCAGATTTTTCTGAATCATCCGCAGACGCGCTGGAATTTCCCTTTGAGCTCATTGCGGCAGTCAACGCCTTGTCAACATAAGGATAAAATTTTCCGGCTTTTTCAAGTATAATTCCCCGGACACCTTCTGTAAGGATATTTTTTAGTCCATCCGCAGAAAAAAGATTTTTCATTTCCGCAATCTTTGAGTCAACAAGTTTTGTGTCAGCCTTTATTGCGTTCTGAAGCTGCTTTGAGTATTCGTTTACGGCATTCGTGTCAGTCTTTATATTTTTTGATGTAGCCGCCATCTTTGTCTTAAGAGAATTTGTCTCTGTCATCGCGGTTTCTATGTCGCTCAGGGCTTTTTTTAATGTCGCGGCGTTTGTAATGTTTCCCCAGTTTGTCTTTGTCAAAGAATCTACACTAGAAGAAAGTTTTTTTATGGAAGTCTGATATTCGTTCGGCACGTTCTTCCATTTTTCAACCTTTGATTTTACATCTGCAGAAATTGAATTTGCCACTGCCGGTGAAGTAAGTTCATTCTGGATATTTGAAAGCATTGTCTCCGGATTGTAACTTTCGAACATTTTTTTAAGCTGGTCAGCCGCAGCCGTCATTATTGAATTTGATTCCTTGCTCGTGTCGGAAACAACCTCTTTCTGCTTTTTATTTTTTGGCTTTATGCTAAGCTCACCGGATTTTGAACGTTCTGTACCGATTGCAACTCCAGAAACCTCTATATTCTGCGCATGGAATTTTCCGCGCAGCAAATCTGTAAGGTTGAATGCGACGTTTATCTTGTCGATTTCAAAAATATTTTTCATCGGAGAGTCGGCGTTCGCCTGCGCAAGTCCGTCAATTTCAAGCGAGGCTCCAAAAATCTGAAGGTCAACTTTCTGTATGTCAGTTTTTGCCCCGAAAATTCCCTGCATTGCGGAAGTCAGACCTTTTTTTACCACAACATTCTTAAAAAGCGTCACGGTGATTCCAATCGCGGCAACCAGGCAGACAACAGCAAGAAGAGGAACAAGTTTTATTCCAAACTTCTGGTTTTTCACATCAAGGGCAATTTTTTTACAGCGCAGGAATTCTGTCTTTTCAATTTTTGAATTCCGGTCAAAAGATAAAATTTCCCTTCCCTTTTTGTCCGTTCCTTTTTTAAACTGAGATTCAACCAGTTTTTTGTCAGTTTCAATGTAAATCTTTTTAAGGACTTTATTTTCAAAATCTTTTTCGCTGAACTTTTTTCTATAAAATCCAGGAAGTTTTTTTGCCGGAACAAGTTTTATCTTCTTTTCTTTTTTTTCTACTGCCTTTGAAGAATTTTGTGTCTTTGCAGGTGTCCTTGTTTTTTCAACAGTTTTTTCTGTATTTTTTTCAGTTTCTTTATTTTTTGCCATAATTTTTTGCTCTCCTTAGATTAATTCCGCCGCTTTTGAAGCGATTTTTCCAACCACAGGAATATGGTACAGCGTCTTAAGGACTTTTGAATCGTTGAATCTTGGCGCAATGTGTTTTCGCCACAGTTTTATCACAACATACATAAGGACATAAAAAGGAATGTAGGCCATAAGTCCGAACGCAAGCGAGCCGGCGACAATTGTATTGTTGAATTTTGTAAATCCCACAAACGGAACATCCAAAGCCCATGCGTAAAAATTTTCAAGAGGGGCAAAAGTCAGGACAGCATAACCAATCTTGTCAAAAACAGGATCCAGAAGATACGCGCAAAGTGTTCCAATGATAATCATGATGTAATAGCCGCATTTATTTATGCGCACAAATGCAAAAAAGATAAAAACAACATACCAAAGAAGATTGTTTTTTGGCATAAAACCAAGAATCAGCCCGATGCAGAACGAATTTGCAATCTGCGACGGCTTTGAATTTGAATTAAGCGCTTTTAAGAAATTAATCAAGTATGCAAGCATTTTTACAGACTCCAATAAATTATCAGTTTTTTCTATTATATCACATTTCAGACGGCTGGAAAATGAAATATATTCCTACTCTACTATCTGGATTTGTATCGGGCAATGGTCGCTTCCTGTCACATCTGCAAGGATTGTTGAGGAAACAACTTTGTCCTCGTAATTTTTATGGACGCACCAGTAGTCAATGCGCCAGCCGATGTTCTTTTCGCGTGCGTGGAATCTGTAGCTCCACCACGTGTATTGTTTTGGCTCTTTGTTGAATTTTCTGAATGTGTCAACGTATCCGGAATTCAGGAAACCCGAAAACCATTCACGCTCCTCCGGAAGGTAGCCCGGATTTTTTTCGTTTGTGGCAGGATTCGCCAAATCAATCGGTGTGTGGGCAACATTATAATCGCCGCCAAGGACAACATTGAATCCGGCGGCAACAAGCTCGTCGCATTTTTTTAGGATTGCATTGTTAAAAGCAAGTTTATATTCAAGACGCGCGCCGGCTTCCTGGCTGTTCGGAAAATACGCGCTGATTACGGCAATTTTCCCAAACTTGGCGATTGTAACGCGGCCTTCATCATCAAAAAGCGAATCGCCCAAAACCTCCACTGAATCAGGCTTTTTTTTGCTGTAAATCGCGGTTCCGCTGTAACCGGCTTTTTTTGCGCTGCTGAATACGGAATAATATCTCCGGCAGTCGTCAAAAAGTCCAGCCCCGCCGGAAGAATCAGAAAGAACGGAAGCGGCATTTTCTCCATAAGGCGGAGCAATCAGATTTTCAGAAAGCTGGGCCGGGTTTGCCTTTGTTTCCTGAATACAGACAACATCCGCACCGCAGGAAGCAATCCATTCCAGAAAACCTTTTTTTTCAACTGCCCTGATTCCATTAACATTCCAAGAAATTATATTCATCTTAAGTCCTTACCACGCAAATTCGTTTTTATAAATGGATTGTAGCAGAAAAAAACAATCCTACCAATATTGATTTTTCCGTTGTATACTGTATGTTATGCAGCAGCGAAATAGACACGAGCTTTTAAAACGGTACATTTTTTTCTTTCTTGGAATTTGCCTTAACGCGTTTGGAATCGCGCTTTTTACGCGCTCAAAACTGGGAACCGGTCCGACATCGTGCATTCCGTATGTTGCAAGCCTAAAATCCGGACTTTCATTTGGAACCTGCACTTTTTTATTCAACCTTTTTCTTCTTCTGGTGCAGATTATTCTGCTCAGAAAAAACTTTCCCAAATATCAGCTGCTCCAGCTTCCGGTAACACTTTTGTTTTCAATTTTGATTGACGGCGCGATGAAAATCACTGATTTTGTAAACCCTGATATTTATTGGGTCGCGCTTTTGTTCAATATCGTAGGATGTGTCTTTAGGGCGATTGGAGTGAGCTGCCAGGTTGTCGCCGATGTTGTTATGCTTTCTACAGAAGCGTTTGTAAAGGCGATTTCTGATGTGTCAAAAAAAGAATTTTCGTGGATCAAGCTGATTTTTGATGTGATTATGGCGGCTGTGGCGGTTGCGCTTTCGTTCCTGCTGCTCGGTCACCTTGAGTCTGTGCGGGAAGGAACTCTTATCATCGTGCTGCTTGTAGGGCCTATCTCGCACTTTTTTACACAACGGCTGGGCTTTACAAATTATGTCTTTGAAAACGAAAGCGAGCTTGTCTTTGAGCCAAAACTTAAAATAGACGGAACAAAACGGATTGTCCTGACTGTAACTTCTGAGTCTGGCAGCGGCGGACGGATAATCGCAAAAATTCTTGGAATAAAACTAAAAATTCCTGTCTACGACAAAGAACTTGTTGAGCTTATCGCGCAGGAAGGCGGATTTACCAGAAAATTCGTCCAGGAACACAACGAAATTCTTTACAGAAGCACCGCCGAGGCATTCATACAGAACAACTATACCTTGGAAGATTTTCATTCAAAAAGCTACAAGAAACTTTTTGATGCGCAGGAACGCGTTATTTCAAGACTTGCGGAAAAAGAAAACTGCATAATCGTCGGCCACTGCTCAAATTTTATACTAAAGGACGACAAGAACGCAATCCACATTCTTATCACCTCGGACATGAAGCACAGAATCACCTACATAAGCGAAAAATACGGCATAAACCGCAGAAACGCCCAGAAAAAGATAAGAAAACAGGACCACAACACATGGGAATTCTATCAGCACTTTACAAATCAGGACTGGAAGGCAAGCAACAATTATCATCTTTGCCTTGATTCCACGCTTTTTGGCTACGAAGGAACAGCAGATATAATAGAAGAAATTGTAAAAAAGAACTACACAAACACTCCGAGCATAAAAGTAAAGGAACTTATAACAAAGTACAAATTAAACTAATTGTAAAAGCAAAACAAAAGTTATAAGATAAAAACTATATCTAAAACTCAAATTGGAGTTAATATGCATAAGTTGTTATCTCAGCTGCTTCCGGCTTTTAAGCATCAGGCTGTGGCGGCAGACGGTGTAACTTTGGTTGCAGACTCAGAAATTGCAAACATAAGTATTTCAAATCTTGTTTTTGATTCCAGAGAAGTTACAAAAGGCTCACTTTATTTTGCCTTGCCGGGAACACACATAGATGGAAAAGAATTTATCCCTGATGCAATAGAAAAAGGCGCGAATGCAATAGTTTTTGAAGGTGAACTTTCACAGGAGATTCAAAAAAAATCGGCGGAACTGATTGTGAAACGCCACATACAGAATGTTATTGGAGAAGACCAGAACGGTAAGCCTGTCCACGATGATTCGGCAAAGTTTCCTGTTCCTGCATTCTTAAAAGTTGAATCAAGCCGTTTTGCAATGTCGCCGATTTCCGACACATTCTACGATTTTCCTTCAAAAAAACTGATTGTAATCGGCGTTACAGGAACGGAAGGAAAATCTTCCACAGTCTCATTTATCTGGCAGCTTTTGCGTTTATGCGGTGAAAAAGCCGGTTTTATCTCTACAGTTGAATATTCTTTTGGCGGCGAGGCGCTTCCAAATCCTCAGCACCAGACAACACCGGAAGCCCCGATAATTCATCATCATCTGAACGAAATGCTTTTGAACGGATGTAAATATGCGGTTGTTGAATCCTCGTCACACGGACTTTCTGTACGCACAAACAGACTTGGCGATGTGCTTTTTGACTGCGCGGTTTTTATGAACGTAACTTTGGAGCATCTTGAATTCCACAAGAATTTTGAAACCTACAGAAACGACAAGGCAAATCTTTTTAGGGCGTTGGATAAGCACGACCATATAAAGACAATTGCCGGCGAAAAAATGCGGATTCCTTCAATCGGAATTGTAAATCTGGAAGACCCAAGCGCAGATTTTTTTATAAAAGCAACAAAAAAACACGTCTACGGATTCACTTCTGAAGGAAAAGCAGGAAAAAGCGCCGCAGAAACTGGAGCAGAGGCTGTTCCGCTTCCAAAAATTCCAGAAACATTAAGATACATGAAGGCAGAAAATATTGCCGCCGCCCGATTTGGACTTGATTTTACAATTATTGCTGACGGAGAAAACGCATTGTACCCGGAAAATTTTGATCCGGTTCTTCCGCGCGAACACAGGAGAATTTCGGTGCAGGCAAAAGTTCCGGGCGCGTTCAACGCATACAACATAATGGCGGCAATGACTGCAGTTTCTTCCGTAACCGGCAAAAGTTTTCAGGAAATCGCATCTTGTATTACAGAACTAAAACCTATCAAAGGAAGAATGACACACATTGAGCAAAACCAGCCTTTTGAGCTGATTGTTGACTATGCGCACACACCAAGTTCCTTTGAAACAATTTTTCCACCGATAAAAAAACGCTGTTCCGGCCGGATTTTTTCATTATTCGGAAGCGGCGGCGAGCGTGACCTTACAAAACGTCCTCTTCAGGGGGAAATTGCTGCCCGTTTCTGCGATTTTGTTTTTCTTACAGACGAAGACCCACGCGGAGAAGACCCGGTTGAACTTTTAAAAGGAATTGCGGCCGGAGCTGAAAAACAGGGAATGAAGATGAACGAAAATCTTTTTATCATTCCAGACCGTAAGAAAGCAATCCGCGAAGCGCTGAAAAAAGCCCAGAAAGGCGATATTGTGCTTCTTTTGGGAAAAAGCCACGAAAATTCAATTATTTACAAAGATTATACAATGCCATACGACGAAATAAGCGAGGCAAAACAAGCGCTTTCTGAACTTGGCTACAAATAATGGAGATATTATGAACATTGCATTGGTTTATGGCGGCCGCAGCGGTGAACACGAAATTTCTTTGGTTTCTGCCGCTTCAATTGCCCGCGGAATTGATAAAAAGAATACTGTAACTTTAATCGGAATCACAAAAGACGGACGGTGGTTTCTGCAGGGAAACGATGAATACGAGCGGATCTGCAAAGACAAAAACGCTTCCTTTAAAATAACAGAATCAGAAGAAAACAAGATTTCTGTTGTTCCGGGCGGAAAAAACAACGCTTTCTGCACAAAAAACGGCTCTCTTAATATTGATGTGGTTTTTCCGGCTCTTCACGGAACTTATGGCGAAGACGGAACAATCCAGGGGCTTCTGGACATGGCAGACATTCCGTATGTCGGCTGTTCAACAATAGCTTCCGCAGTCACAATGGATAAGGAAAAGACAAAACAGATTCTTAAAGCGGCAGAAGTTCCAGTCGTTCCGTACATCTGCATAAAACGCTGCGACCTGAACAACAGCCAGCGTTACGACGAGATTTTCCAGAGATGCATAGACGAGCTCGGATTTCCGCTGTTCATCAAACCGTGCTGCGCAGGCTCTTCTAACGGAGCAAACAAGGCTACAACACCAAAGGAACTTTCATTTTATCTTATGGAAGCATTTACATGGGATGACAAAGTTCTTGTTGAAAAATCAATAAACGCGCGCGAAATAGAATGTTCCGTAACAGGAAATTCCACAACCGCAAACCCGGACAACGAGGCGGAAACTGTACGCGCATACATTCCGGGCGAAATACAGCCGACGCACACATTCTACGATTTTGACGCAAAATACAACGACCCGGACGGAGCGGAACTTATTATTCCTGCGGATATTCCGACAGATCTGATAGAAACTATCCGGACAACAGCGGTCCGCGCCTACAAAGCATTGGACTGTTCCGGACTTAGCCGAGTTGACTTTTTTATCGACAAAGACACAGACTTGCTCTACCTGAACGAAATAAACACCCTGCCGGGATTCACCTCAATCAGTATGTTCCCGAAAATGTGCGAAAAAGCAGGATTAAAATTTCCTGAGCTGGTAAAACTTCTGTTAGACGAAGCAATTCTGCGGTACAAGGCAAAATCATCGCTTACAACCTCAAGATAACGCGGAGAAAATAAATGCATTCATACAAATCTGGCTGCGCATTTAAGACTTTAGAAGAAATCAAAGGAAAAAATATTGTCGTCATGGGTCTAGGTCTTAATGGCGGCGGCGAGGCATGCGTAAGATTCTTCCTAAAACATGGGGCGAATGTACTTGCAACCGACATGAAAACAAGCGAACAGCTGGCTCCTACAATTCAAAAACTTGCGGAAGATTCAGAACTTGACACAAGCCGTCTTTCATATCGTC
>CAVGBY010000009.1:11090-15146 GCA_963627355.1 uncultured Prevotella sp.
GGTGAGCACAGAATAGAAGATTTCCAGAATGCAGACTGCGTAATAAAAAATCCGGGCGTAAAAATTGAAGGAAACAAATATCTTGCCGCGGCAAAAAATATCGAGACAGACATCTCAATCTTTTTGAATTTTACAAAAGCGCCAGTAATCGCGGTAACAGGAAGCAAGGGCAAATCTTCAACTGTAAGCGCAATCAGCTATGGCCTGAACAAAGCCGGTTTTACAGCGTTTCTTGGCGGAAACATCACGGTAAGTCCGCTTACATTCCTTGAAAAGACAACTGAAAAAACTCCTGTTGTCCTTGAGCTTTCATCATGGCAGCTTGCGGATCTACGCGGACGCAAGGCATTAAAGCCAAAAATATGCATAATAACAAAAATCGTTCCAGACCACCAGAACTGGTATCACGCAATGGAGCCTTATGTTGCGGACAAACGTCTAATCTACGCAGACCAGAATTCCTCCGACTATTCAATCTTTGACTTTGAAGGTGACGAACCGGGAACAGGACCTGAATGTGGAGGAACCTGGGGCGATTTTTTTGCAGAAGAAACAAAAGGAACTGTCTTGCGCTACGCAAAATCAGAATTGCCAGAAGGATTGTATGGCGTTTACCAGACAAAAGATGCGGATGGAACTTTTTGCGGCAAAGTGATTCTTCCGGGAATGAAAGAACCGGAAACAATCCTGAAAAATCTTATCGTTCCGGGCGAACACATGAAAATCAATGCGCTGAACGCAGCCCTCGTCCTTTACCTTATGGGTGTTTCTTCAACGCAGTGCGTAAAAATAATGGGCGAATGGCCGGGAATTGACCACCGCCTTCAGTTCTTCCACGAATACAAAAACAGTTCAGGCGGAACATTCCGCTTTTACAACGACAGCTGCGCCACCGTTCCAGAAGCGGCGGCGGCGGCAAGCCAGTCATTTGGAAAACCGGTTTATCTTTTGACCGGCGGAACTGACAAGGGGCTTGAGCTTACTCCCCTTGCCGATACTCTTACAGAAAAAAACAAAAACGAGATTCCTGTAAAATCGCTGTATCTTTTAAAAGGAAGCGCGACAGACAAACTTCTTTCAGCCTTGAACAAAGCAGACACAAAATACAACGGGCCTTTCAGCAGTCTGAACGAAATGCTTACAGCCCTAAAAACGGAAATTGAAAAATCACCCCAAAAGGATGAGGTTGTAGTCTTTAGCCCGGGCGCGACAAGTTTTGGAATGTTTGCAAATGAATTTGACCGTGGCAACAAATTTATGAACTCAGTTAAAGAAATATTTGAATAAATGTGATAAAATGCAGGTATGCACAAAAAATACCTACTCATTTTTTCTTTTATTTTGATTTTTTATGCTGCAAACGTCAACGCGCAGGCTTTAAAGCAGTTCAACCTTCCATTTCCAAAGTGGTGGGAACCGGCAAATCTTTCTGTTTTTAGGGAAGCGTATCCTGATGTCAAATTTGTTGCCGAATACGACGAGGAAAAACAGGATTACCTTATTCATATCTTTACAAAAAAGAATGAAAAACTAGTTGAAACAAAACTTTTTTGGTGCGAGGGGCGGTTTCTTCCGGAAAACCAGATTCAAGACAAAGAAAATTACCGCACAATGCTCTACAAATACCAGCGCGAGCCAAAAGCCCCTGAAACTTTTACGGAAGAGGACATTGAGCTGATAAAAAAATTCACTTCAAAAGAAAACAGGGCAAACGGAGCAATTGATCCGCCGTTCCTTTACAACGCGATTTACGACTGCGAGACAAGAGGCTCTACTGAAAGCCACATTGTTACAGTTCCTTTTCTTACAAAAAGCGTGAACGTACACGAACGCATTGCCGAACCGCTGAAAAAAATCAGCGAAAAAATTATGGCGCTTCCAAAAGACGCGGAGATGGAAAAATTTCTTTCAACACTTACAAGAACAGACGGATTTGCATGGCGGACAGTGCGGGATACCCAGTCGCGTTCTTTCCACAGCGTGGGACTTGCAATTGATGTTCTGCCAAAAGGCTACTACCAGCGGATTATCTACTGGGGCTGGCAGAAACAGCTCCGTCCTAACGACTGGTTTATGACACCGCTAGAAAAACGCTGGTCACCGCCAAAAAGAGTTATAAAGATTTTTGAAGAAGAAGGATTTATCTGGGGCGGAACTTGGGCTGTCTGGGATAATATGCACTTTGAATACCACCCGGAACTTTTGATTTACTCAAAATAAAAAAGGGGGCGTTGCGGGGGATTTTATCCCCCCGCACGGTGGGTAGGACGCAACAAAGTGCGGCCGTAGGGCGGTCGCCCGCCCTTTTAAGTTTTTTTATTTTTTCCAGATTTTTTCGCGGTTAAACGTCTGGTTTCGGTCTGGACCTACAGAAACGATTCCAACTTTTGTGTCGCAGTAACTTTCGATAAAATCCACGTACAGTTTTGCATTTTTAGGAAGCTGACTGTATTTTGAAAGTTTTGTTATGTTCTGTTTCCATCCCTTGAACTTCTGTAGAACCGGTTTTGCCTTGTTCAGTTCAGGAATTGAAGTCGGAAAATCTGTCACAATTTTTCCGTCAATATCGTAAGCGATGCAGGCCTCAATCTCGTCCATATCATCGTAAACATCAAGGTGTGTCAAAACCAAAGAATCAATTGAATTTACGTGGCAGGCATAGCGCAATGCCACAAGGTCAAGATAACCGCAGCGGCGCGCGCGACCTGTTGTTACGCCAAACTCGTTTCCTGTCTTGCGTACATAGTCGCAGAGCTCACCTTCGCTTTCCGAGTTGAATTCTGTCGGCATCGGGCCGTTTCCAACGCGTGTTTCATAAGCCTTGAATACACCGTAGATTTTGTCCAGCGCACGCGGACCGATTCCTGAGCCGGAAGAGGCTCCGTAAGAACCAGAGGCTCCGGAAGAAACGTAAGGATATGTTCCAGAATCAATGTCGAGCATTGCTCCCTGAGCGCCTTCAAAAAGGATATTTTCCTTGCGAACTTCCCACATTTTTGCGGCAATGTCAATCCGCATCTTTAAAAGCTGTTCTTTATATTTATTCAGGAATTCCTGGTCTTCTTTTTCAAGGTCGTTCCATTTTTCTTCCCAGTCAAGGTCTGCAAGACGGATTCCATCGCGTTCAGCTTTCTGAGAATATGTTGTTCCGATTCCGCGGCCTGTTGTTCCAATCGGGCGTTTTCGGGCGGCATCGCGTTCCTTATCCATTTTTCGGTAGCCAGGAAGTGTTATGTGCGCGCGGTCAGAGATAAATACGCGGCCTTCCCAGTTAATTCCGTTGTCTGTAAGCATCTGAAGTTCATTGAACAACGCTTCTGGCTCAATTACCATTCCAGAGCCAAGAATAACGTACTTTTCCGGGTACAAAATTCCAGATGGAACTTGATGCAAAGCGTATTTCTTGCCATCTACAACAATTGTGTGTCCTGCGTTTGCTCCACCGGCAAATCTGCATACATATTTGGCATTCTGAGCAAGATAGTCAACAATTTTTCCTTTACCTTCGTCACCCCACTGGGCACCCATTACAACAACATTCATATATCCTCTTTCCTGCAGAATCATCGCGGGAATTAGAAAAAAAGATTTTTGCAAAAACGCCACAAACAGTGCGGCAAGTGTTTTTACTTAAAAATGTTATCACAAACACAAGTTTTACTCAATTAATCTAATTATTCTGGAAAATCTTCACAACATCTGCTTTTTTGGCGATGAACAAATCTGTAAGAACAGGGTCGAAATGTGTTCCTCTTGAAAGCGAGATAATCTCAAAGGCTTCGTCTGTTGAAAAAGGGTCTTTGTAGCATCTTGGCGAAACCAATGCGTCAAAAACATCGGCGATTGCCATAATGCGTGCCTCCAAAGGAATTTTCTCACCTTTCAGCTTATATGGGTAGCCGTTTCCATCCCAGCGTTCGTGGTGGCTCGTGGCAACATCCGCGGCAATTTTTACATAATCTTCGCTTTCAATATTAGAAAGAACCTCGCGGATTATTTTTCCACCGGCAATTGTATGCCTCTGAATTTTCTTGAACTCCGCCTCGGTTAATTTTC
>CAVGBY010000009.1:15156-17421 GCA_963627355.1 uncultured Prevotella sp.
TTTTTTAAGATGCTGTCCGGAACTGCGATTTTTCCAATATCGTGCATCGGAGCCGCTTTTTTCAGAAGCTCGATATATTCGTCTGTGATTATCTCTTTGTGGTAACCTGCCTCTTTTGCGGCATTCACAAGAAGTCCGACATAAAGACTTGTCCGTTTTACATGCTCGCCTGTATCGCTGTCGCGGCTTTCTATAAGGTTTGCCATTCCGTAAATCGTCTGTTCCTGAATGTAGATGATTTTCTTGTTCTGCTCGGTTATTTCATCCGCCTTCTTTAAAACATCATCCTGAAGGCTATTTTTATTAAACTCAAGCCGGGCCGTAAACATTGTGCAGACAACCGTAAGTGTAACCGAAATTCCTATCGCCATAAAGACCGCGACACTAAAGGAAACAATAAGCATCTTAAAACAAAGCGACATATTTTCCTGCGATTTTTTCATCTCGGTATCAATGTATTTTGCAAGACTGTCCAGACTTTTATCCAGAGCATCCTTTGACTGGGCTATATTCCCCAAAATGTACTGCTCCGCATAAATCTTCGCGCCGCTTGAATGCATACTTCTTATTAAATCAATATCCTGAAAAACTTTTCGGCATCCAGAACTGATATTATGGAAAATTTTTGCCTTTTCGTTGCCGCTCATGCGCTTGCCAAAATCCCCAAGACATTCAGTAAGTTCCGCACGGGTATCTTTTTCAAGAAGCTCGTAATGCTCAAGAACATCATCCGAAGTTGCTATTATATAGAAAGAACTTGTCAAAAGCTCCTTGTTCACAAGTTTTCGGATTTTATCCATATATGAAGTGTTTACAATGCCTTCTTTTACCGAGTCCAGATAAATATTGCGCATTTTTGAAAAAACAATCGCAATTGACGCAAAGCCAATAACGACAACAAGAAATGCGGATATACAGGCAATAAATATTTTGTGCGTAACATTATTCATATATTAAGGCTACTTTCCTTAGAAACTTAGAGAACTTTTTTAACTATAAACTCAGACTTTAATTTCTAATGTTTCTTACTGTAATATCAAGCTGACTTTGAATTTCCTGATCCGAAAGATTTTTTCCATCCGAAAGAACTACACCAAGAACCAACGCAGGATTCCAGAAACTGCCGCCGATTCTTTGTGTAGAACTATATTTTGTCTGCTCTGCCATTGCGGCAAGCGCAGGTGATTTTTTAACAAAAGGACTTGAGGCGGCGTTAATGCTTACAGGACATTCGCCTTTTGACTGGCAAATCATAAGCTGAGTTTTTTCGTCCGCAAGCCATTCCGCAACTTTTAGCGCCCAATCCTTGTTTTCCGAGCAGGATTTTACTCCGACCATTTTATATCCGGCAAAACTGTACATTTGAAGGTCTGTTCCATTTAAATTATATGTAGGAAGTTTTACCGCGGCGTAATCTTTTCCCCACATTTCAGAAATAAGATTTGCGTTCCAGGCTCCACTGACTGCCGCAACAACTTTACCATCCTTTATAAGCTGCAGCATTTCTTCGCTGCTGGCGCTTACAAACGCCGGATTTGAAGCAATCCTGATAACCGCCTTTGCGACATCAACACCTTTGAATTTTGTATCCGCCGCATTCCAGTTGCAAAAATTCTTTGAGCCATTATTCCTGTAGACTTCCAGCCCGGCTGCCTTAAAGAATGAATAAAGATACCATCCATTCTTTAAATCCATTGAAACTTGCTTTCCGGATTTAGCGGCCTCGCTCAAAATATTTTCAAAAGAGCCGACACTTTTCGGAGAAATATAATTTTTGTTGTAATAAAGAAAATATCCGTTTCCAGACAACTGAGGAAAAGCGTAAAGTCTTCCGCCGACAGAGGCAGTCTTTATAGCCTCTGACGCAGAACCGTTATATTCGTCTGAAACTTTTCTGGCAACCTCACAAGGTATTTCCAGAAGAAGTTTCTGGTCTATCAAAAGTTCAATCTGGTCGTCCGCAAAAACAAAAACATCCGCGGCAAGCTCAGGATTCGCCATTACATCCGAGGCGCAATAAGAAGAGGGCTGTTCAACAACTGTAAAATTAAAAGACGCTTCCCTTGAATAAAAACTCTTGAATTCGTTAAGCCGCTTAGAAACAACATTCAACGTGCCATCATCCGCCCAAACGGAAAGATTCACCTTTGGCTTTGCGTTTCCAGCCACACAAAAAAACAAACCTACAAAAACTAGAGCCGTTACCTTGAATGTCCTGAGCATTAAAATTCCTCTTTTACAAGTTACTTCAAAGACATTATAAGC
>CAVGBY010000009.1:17431-32631 GCA_963627355.1 uncultured Prevotella sp.
AATAAAAAAAGTTAAAAATAAAAATACGCGGAATTATTTTTTAAGGCAGTCCGGCTCAGAACGCTCAAGTTTTTTGTAGCACCAGAAAAATGCCGGAATCAAAAAGCAGTCCGCAAAAATCCATGCCGCAGGGGAAGCCAGACAAGCCGCGGAATATCCAAAAACCGGAACAAAAACCACACCGACCAAAGTTCGTGCCACCATCTCAAAAACTCCGGCAAGAATCGCAAACCGGCTGAATCCCATTCCCTGAATCAAAAATCGCACAGCATTCACAAGGCAAAGCGGAAAATAAAACGCCGAGTTAAGAATAAGGAACTGGTGCGACTGCGCAAGAACCAGGGTCTCATCCGCATTTATAAAAATCCGGCTAAGAGTATTTCCAAACAGAACCATTATAAGAAACGCGATAATAGAATAAACAAAACCGATAACGCAGCTTACAAAAAGCCCCTGTTTTAACCGGGGATATTTTCTAGCGCCAGCATTCTGACCGCCCCAGGTAGACATTGTTGTACCCAAGGCATCGTAAGGACTTACAAAAAACATTCCAAGTTTGCTGCCGGCAGTAACGGAGGCAACCGCATCAGAGCCAAGAGTATTAACAGAAGCCTGAAGAATTACGCTTCCAATCGCAGTGATTGAATACTGCAGCCCCATCGGAACACCCTGTCCGCACAAAACTGGAAAAAGATGGGAATTAATCTTTCTGTCTTCTTTTGTCATTCTAAGAACCTCAAACTTCCTTGACATATAAAAAAGACACATAACCCCGGAAATTCCCTGGGAAATCACAGTCGCAACAGCCGCCCCCACAACGCCCCATCCAAAAACTGTTATAAATACAACGTCAAGAACAATATTCAAAATTGAGGCAATAATAAGAAAATAAAGCGGAGTTTTGCTGTCGCCAAGGGAACGGATAATCCCAGCCGTAAGATTATAAAGAAAAATAACAGGAATTCCCGCAAAAATCACACCGATATAGCCAGCAGCCCCGTCGATGATATTTTCCGGTGTCCGCATAAGAAACAAAAGCGGGCGGCAGAAAACAACAGTCAGAACTGTAAGCGCAACAGAAAATACAACAGAAAGATACACTGAGGCCATTACAAATTTGCGCATAAGAGAAAAATCCTTTGCGCCAAACTTCTGAGCAATCGGAATCGCAAAACCGTTACACACGCCCATACAGAAACCTATGACAAGAAAATTAAGCGAGCCGGTAGCCCCCACGGCCGCAAGAGCCTCTTTTCCAAGAAATTTTCCAACAATCGCCGTATCAACAATATTATAAAACTGCTGGAACAAAAAACCGAACAGAACCGGAACAGAAAATCCCAAAACAAGCGAAAATGGATTGCCTTGCGTCAAATCTCGTGTCATAGCGATACAAATATCTTAAAAATTGCAGAATGTCAATCATTTCTTCATTGAAATATTTCTTTTTTTCACCTATACTATTTCAATTATATTTTTGATTTTTATCTATCACAACAAGGAGACATCATGGCATTCTTTTTTGATGAACCATCACACACATTCGATGAATATCTTCTGGTTCCAGGTTACACAGGTCCAGACTGCATTCCGGCAAACGTTTCTTTAAAAACGCCAATCGTTCGTTACAACAAGAAAGCCGGTGAAAAATGCTCTCTTACGATGAATATTCCTATGGTTTCGGCAGTAATGCAGTCAGTTTCAAATGACACACTTGCCGTTGCCCTTGCAAAAGAAGGCGGAATCAGTTTTATCTACGGTTCACAGACAATAGAAAATCAGGCCGCGATGATTGCAAAAGTAAAAGCATACAAAGCAGGTTTTGTAACATCTGACACAAATATCCGTCCAGACCAGACTCTTTCAGAACTTGTTGCAAAAATTGAGGCGACAGGACATTCAACAGTTGCTGTGACAGAAAACGGTGAATCAAACGGAAAACTTCTTGGAATCATCACAGAACGGGATTTTAGAATTGGCCACTGCCCTGCGGACGCAAAAGTAAAAGACTACATGATTGACCTTAAAAATCTTGTAAAGGCTGAAGTTGGTGTAACTTTGGAAGAAGCGAACGACATAATATGGAAGAATAAAATCAATCAGCTTCCGGTTGTTGATAAAAACGGAAACCTTCAGTATCTGGTTTTCAGAAAAGATGCGGCAAGCCACGAGGAGCATCCGCTTGAACTTCTGGATTCAAAAAAAAGATATATTGTAGGCGCGGGAATCAACACACGCGACTATATGGAACGGGTTCCGGCATTGCTTGCGGCAGGTGTTGACGTGATGACTTTGGATTCTTCTGAAGGATTTACAGAATGGCAGAGCCGCGCGCTCCACGACATCCATGCAAAATGGCCGAACGCAAAAGTAGGCGCAGGAAACGTTGTTGATGCGGAAGGCTTCAGATTCCTTGCAGAAGCCGGTGCAGATTTCGTAAAGATTGGAATCGGCGGCGGTTCAATCTGTATCACACGCGAGCAAAAAGGTATCGGCCGCGGTCAGGCAACTGCAACTATTGAAGTGGCAAAGGCGCGCGATGAATATTACAAGGAAACTGGAATTTACGTTCCAATCTGCTCGGATGGCGGAATTGTACACGACTACCATATAACACTGGCACTTGCAATGGGCGCGGATTTTGTTATGCTTGGACGCTACTTTGCGCGCTTTGATGAGTCTCCTACAAACAAGCTTATCGTAAACGGAAACTACGTAAAAGAATACTGGGGCGAAGGTTCAAACCGCGCGCGTAACTGGCAGCGATACGACCTTGGCGGCGCAAAAAAGATGGCTTTTGAAGAAGGCGTTGACTCTTACGTTCCTTACGCAGGAAGCCTGCACGACAACGTAACGCTCACAACAAGCAAAGTAATTCACACAATGTGCAACTGCGGCGCTGTGACAATTCCGGAACTTCAGGAAAAAGCAAAAATCACACTCGTAAGCCCGGCCAGCATCCGCGAAGGCGGCGCCCACGACGTTGTTGTAAAAAACACAAGCATTAGAGCTGAATAGAGAAATGGCATACAGGATGTATGCCGAAAGCCGCGAACTTGTTCGCGCTAAACTAAAAAAAAACACGATGTTTTTTTTAGTTTGTAACACAAGCATTAGAGCTGAATAGAGAAATGGCGTACAGGATGTACGCCGAAAGCCGCGAACTTGTTCGCGCTAAACTAAAAAAACACGATGTTTTTTTTAGTTTGTAACACAAGCATTAGAGCTGAATAAAAGTAATGGCGTACAGGATGTACGCCTAAAAAGTTTTAATTATAGCGCCGATTGAGCCTGTCGAAATCAAGCGTACACTATATCTGATGTTTTCGACCGGCTCAACCACTGTGTTTTATGCATTTTGAACATCCACTACTCGCCAAGCCTTATAAGATTCTTTATTTCTTCCAGAGTGCTTAGCGTATTAAGCCCAGTCTGTAAAGTTGAGCAAAGCGGTGCTTTTCCGTCAAGAAATTCCACCGCATTTTTTATCATATTGGAAAAATATTTTGTTTTTTTAGGAATTTTTACTTTTTTGTCATCTGTAAGACTGTAAAATCCTGAGTAAAGTTTTGACTCTTCCCTTTTCTGAAATTCGTGGATTCCGTTTCCGATTCTAATCCTGCCTTCTGTACCGATAATTTCCACCTCAAACCCAAAAAAACGGCTTCTTCCTGACATAGAAATATTTATGTCGGCGCATTTATCGCTTTCAAAATGAACATTTATGTTACGGACAATCCGCGGATTCTTCTTGTCTTTTGTTATGCAGGAAATTTTCATTTTTCTTAAAAGTTTTTCTGCGGAATTTCCAGAATTCTTTTCTTCCAGAAAAAAATTCACAATATCAACAAGATGAGTTCCGTCGTGCAAAAGACTGTATTCACCGCTGGACTCTTTTTCCGGATTATAAACGTAAAGCCCGGAATCAAGACGGGCATTAATCGACTGTATCTCCCCGATTTTCTGCATATAATTTCTGGCAATCTTATAGTCTTCCGCAAAACGCCGCTCGTGGTTCACAAGAACAGGAACACCGAATTTTTCAGCCTCAGACAAAATTCTTCTTCCCTGGGCAACATTCAGCGCGACCGGCTTTTCAAGAATCACAAGCCTAGGCTTTGCCTTTAATGCTGTCAAAGCAGCCTCCAGATGAGAACTTTCGTTTACAGAAATAACTACAATATCAGGCTTTGTTGTTGCAAAAAGATACGAATAATCAGAAAAAACCGCGCATCTTCTGTTAAATCTATGCCAATGAGCAAGCCTTGGAGCGTTGTTGTCGCAGCCGGCAATTAATTTTACACGACGGTTTTCCAGCAAAGCCCTTGTGTGGCTTGCCGGCTGTTCCCTCTTTAGGTCAAACCCAAGAGTAAAACCTATGCGTCCTGTACCAATAACCGCCGCTGTATATTTCCCTTTCCGTGCCATTAAATTTATTATGCCTTAAATGGCTTAAAATTTAAAGCGGAAACGATTGCCGCAACACCAGCGCGTCCGACGTTGGAACTTTTTCCGACACCCCAGACCTGCTCGCCGTTTTCTTTTGTAATCTGGACATATGCAATCGCCTGCGTGTCCGAACCTGTTCCAATGCTGTGCTCGTGCAAACTTGTTACGTTGAATCTTGGCGCAGGTGTCTGCCGCATCGCGTTTACAAAAGCGTCCAGAGGTCCGTTTCCGTTTGCCGCAACCGCATACTTTTTTCCTTCCCATTCAACTGTCGCCATTGCCGCAACCTGCTCCGGAACATCGGAATTGCGCTCGCCTTCAATATGCTTTTCATTTATCTCAAGAATATTGAGCGGTGACTTTGTTTTTACCCAAGTTGTCTCAAACGCGTCAAAAATCTCTTCCGGCTTAAGCTCACGCTGAGCCTTGTCCGCAACGTGCTTTATTAAATCGCCCAAAGCCGGATGCATTGCCTTTGGAAGCACAAGACCATAATCCTGCTCAAGAATATAAGCCGCGCCGCCTTTTCCGCTCTGGCTGTTGATTCGGATAATTCCTTCATACTGACGGCCAATATCATGCGGGTCAAAAGTAAGATACGGAACATCCCAGTAATCATTAGGCTTCATCTTTGCGCGTGCCGCCATACCTTTTCTGATTGCATCCTGATGAGAACCGCTGAACGCAGTAAATACAAGCTCGCCTGAATATGGAGTCCGCGGATGAATCGTCATTCCTGTTAAATTTGTGTACGCTTCTGTAAGAGCCGGCATATTCCTAAAATCAAGCTCCGGATCAACGCCCTGAGTGTACATATTCATTCCGACAATAACAATGTCAAGATTTCCTGTACGCTCGCCGTTTCCAAAAAGACATCCTTCAACGCGGTCCGCGCCGGCTAAAAGACCAAGCTCGCACTGGGCAACGCCTTCTCCGCGGTCATTATGGTTGTGCAAAGAAATTATCACATTCTCGCGGTCAGTGATGTGCTGGCAAAAATATTCAATCTGGTCAGCAAACTGGTTCGGCATTGCGCACTCAACAGTTGTAGGAAGGTTCAGAATAACCTTGTTTTCCTCAGAGCAGCCCCATTCTTTTTTTACAGCCTCGCAGACTTCAAGAGCGTAGTCAACTTCTGTAGTAGAAAAACTTTCCGGCGAATATTCAAGCTGAATTTCAGTTCCTTCGCTCATAGAAAGACAATTTTTTACGCAACGTATTCCGTCAACCGCAATCTGCTTGATTTCTTCTTTTGATTTATTGAATGTATATTTTCGTTGGGCAGGGCTAGTAGAATTATAAAGGTGAAAAATCGCCTTTTTGCAGCCCTTTAAGCTTTCAAAAGTACGTTTAATAAGTTTTTCGCGTGCCTGGCACAAAACCTGCAAAGTAACATCATCCGGCACGTGGTTTTCTTCTATAAGGCGGCGCATAAAATTGAACTCAGTGTCGCTCGCGCTTGGGAATCCAACTTCTATCTGCTTGAACCCGATTTTTACAAGAAGGTCAAAAAATTCCAGTTTCTGCTCAACGCCCATAGGATTTATCAGAGCCTGATTTCCATCTCGTAAATCAACGGAACACCAGATTGGCGCTTTTGTGATAGTCTTGTCCGGCCATGTGCGGTTTTTAATCGGAACTGGCTCAAACGGACGGTACTTACCATTAGAATTCATAACAGACATATATTGCCTCCATAAAAAGAATCAAAAAAAATCAAATAGAAACAAAAAAACCCGCCGTCTAGGGCAGGTCTTGTTAATTCCATAATAAATAGAAAATACACACCATCTACCTTAAACGGCCACCGAGAAGAATAAAGATAGTAGTAGAAGCAATGTATTTTTCATATACCAAAAGAATATTGATTTACGCAGATTGTGTCAAGGATTTATAAAAATCCTGTAAAACTCGGCAACCTGCAAAAGTCTGTAACCTGTAAAAGTCCAAAAGTCAGAACTGGGCGCAAATCCGTTCCAGAGCCTCTTTTAAAATCGCCCTTGGAGTCGCGCAGTTTATGCGCTGGAATTTTTCGCCTTCTTTTCCGAACATATTTCCGCTGTCAAGCCAGACTTTCGCCTTGTTTAAGATACGCTCGTTTATCTCCTTGTCAGTTAAATCAAATTCAGAAAAATCCAGCCACAAAAGGTACGTACCTTCCGGAACAATAACTTTGATTTTAGGGCAATTTTCTTCTATATAATTACTTGCAAACTGAATATTTTTCCAGATGTAGGATTTTACTTCCTCAAACCATTCCGCCCCCTGTGAATAAGCCGCAGTAGCCGCAACAATTCCCATAAGAGAAGGCTCATCGTAGCCAGTCTTGTCAAGTTCGCGCAAAAATTCAACACGCAACCTTGCATTTGGAATAATGATATTTGAAAACTGAAGCCCCGCAAGATTAAAGCTTTTGCTTGGCGCAGTGCAGATAATTGAATTTTCAGAAGCCGCCTTGGAGATAGTTCCATAGACTGTGTGAGTATGCCCTTCAAAAGTTATGTCGGAATGAATCTCATCGCTTACAACCAGAACATTGTGCCTAAGGCAAATCTCTGAAATACGCCGAAGCTCCTGTTTTTTCCAGACGCGGCCGCCGGGATTATGCGGAGAACAAAGAATGAACATCCTTACATTTTCAGAGACAATTTTTTCTTCAAAATCGCAGAAATTAATCTCGTAATGACCATTTTTCAGTTCAAGCGGACTATTGACCACTTCCCGCCCCAGATTTTTTATCATATTAAAAAACGGATAGTAAACCGGCTTCTGGACAAGAACGCTTTCCCCCTCTTTTGTAAACGCCTTGATTGCAGTTGCCAGGGCAAAACAAACTCCAGGAGTATTCACAACCCATTCATCCTGAATCTCGTAGCTGTGGCGTTCCTTGAACCATTTTTTCAGCGCGTCGTAATAACGCGAATCCGGACGGCTGTAACCAAAAATTCCATGGGCTGCCTTTTCCGCAATCGCTTTTTGAACACACGGCGCAGTAGGAAAATCCATATCGGCAACCCAAAGACTTATGGCATCTTTTGGCTTGTTCCGAACTTCCGCCAAATCATATTTTATCGCATTTGTTCCAGTACGGTCTGTAATTTTATCAAAATCCATTTTTTTCTCCTGTAGTTGCCCTCGGTTCCCTCGTGCCGCGCTTTTCAGGGTTTCATTCTTGCTTACGCAAGAACGCTACGCGCCCTTACAATCGCTAACTTAAAAAAGACTGGTTCAGATCGTAAATCAAATCATCCGCATTTTCTATTCCAACAGAAAGCCTCAAGGTTGCCGGAGTAATTCCGTTTTTCAGCCTAAGTCCCTCCGGAACATCCGCATGGGTCTGGGTTGTAGGATACGTAATCAAGGTTTCAACGCCGCCCAGGCTTTCCGCGTATTTTATTAGCCTTACCGAACCAAGAATCTTTTTTGCCAGCGCCTCGCTCTCAACATTAAAAGTTACCATCGAGCCAAATCCCCTTGCCTGCCTCTTGATAATTTTGTAGCCCGGATGTTCAGGAAGTCCCGGATAAATCACTTTTGTAACTTTTTTCTGCGTTTTTAGCCATTCAGCAATCCGGAACGCGTTTTTTTGCCCGGCTTCCATTCTTAAAGCCAAAGTTTTTATTCCGCGCATAACAAGCCAGCAGTCAAAAGGCGCAAGCCCGGCTCCGGTAGTTTTTATCAGAAAGCGTAATTTTTCCTGAATGTCCGTGCGGTTTGTAACAATAAATCCGGCAAGTGTATCATTGTGTCCGGCAAGAAATTTTGTTCCGCTGTGAATCACAACGTCCGCGCCCAAAGCCAGCGGATTCTGAAAATACGGCGAAAGAAAAGTGTTGTCAACAATAAGAAGAATTTCGCGCTTTCTTGCTATCTGCGAAAGTTTTTCAATATCCGCAACATTCATCATCGGGTTTGTGGGAGTTTCAACGTAAATGGCTTTTGTTTCAGGCCGCAGCAATGACTCAATATCATCACGCCCGCAGTTTGCCCGGGTAAATTTTATTCCATTTTTTGCAGAAACATGGTCAAACAGACGAATCGAACCGCCGTACAAATCTGAATCAACCACAAGATGGTCGCCCGGCTTAAAAATCTCGAACAGAAGCGTGATTGCCGCCATTCCGCTAGAAAGGGCAAAAGCGTCTGTTCCGCCTTCCAGCTGGGCCACAACTTTTTCCAGCCGGGCCCGTGTAGGATTCTGAAGGCGCGAATAGTCAAATCCTGTGCTTTTTCCAACTGCGGGGTGCGCATAAGTTGCCGTCTGGTAAATCGGAAAGCTTACCGCGCCGTAATGCAAGGTTTTACACGGAGAGTCCGCGTCGATTTCTGTTTCCTCTTCAAGGTGAAGACATTTTGTTTCAAAAGTGATTGCCATTGTTATCTCCAAATATTCAGGTTTTAGTCTAATTTTTATTGATTGTGAAAGAAATTGAATGAACTACCAGAAAAAGCGCGACAATTCGCTATGCTGAGCGTACAAAGTATCAGACTGCGCAATTTTCTTCAAAAATTGCTTGCTATCGCTCAGAATATCTCGGTTGTCGCTTTCTTTTTCTTCCCGTTCATTCAATTTATCTCATCAGAAATGAACCCAAAATCAAACCTTCTTATTTGATTTCCGTAAATTCCTTTGTTTCAGGGTTGTATGTGTAGCCTTCCGGGATTCCTTCCAAATCCACGTAGCCGCGTTTTATGAACGCCTCCACATCGGTTGCAGGCTTTAGAACGCCAAGTTCCTTTAGTTCGTGGACTGCGTTTACAAAAGTCTGCCTGCCCTTTTCATACGAGGAAGTGTAGTTCAAAGTTTTTAGGATTTTAACGTTGCCTTCAACTGTTCCCGAAGTAAAATTGTTTTCCAGCTGGATTCTGGCCGCCTCTTCCGGAACTGCCTGAACGTAAGCCGAAGCCTTCTGGATTGCGCGGATGAACGCTTTTACTCCCTCTGGATTTTTTTCAAGGAAATCTTCTGTAACAAAAATCTGGCAGCAGTATTCATCTTTAAACTTTTCGTCTGTTCCAGTGTCAAGAATCTGTTTAAAGCCGAATTCGTCCGCCACCTTGCTTGCCATAGGCTCGTGGAGCGCAATCGCGTCAACCTGCCCGTTTTTAAGCGCAAGGCCAAGCGCGCTCATCTCATACGTTGTAAATTCAACCTCTGAATCTGCAAGCGAAACTTTTATTCCATATTCGCCGAGTTTTCTTTTTAAGTTGATTACAGAAGAATCTGTAAGATTAAGAACGCCGATTTTCTTTCCGCGTAAATCTGCAGGGCTGTTGATTTCTGAATCCTGGCGTACAAAATATCTTGTGCAGCCAGTGTGAACTCCTGTAGCAAAGACGATTGGAAGTCCGTTTTCCATTGCCTGAAGATTTGAGGCGATAAGCTCAAAACCACCGTGGACTTTACCGGCTCCGACAAGCTCGGCAGTTGTTCCGCTGAATCCTGACTGGTGCAGAGTTTCTACTTTCTGCCCGATTGCCGCAAACTCCTTTTCAAAAAGTCCGTTCAGAACCGCAATATGAATAGGAATCGCGCAAAGGCTTCCTGTCCTGTAGCCGATTACCGTTACAGGCGCTTCTTTTTTGCACGAGGCAAGAGCGAATACAAGCGAAAACACAGCCGCCGCCAAAACTGATGTTATCAATGAAGTAATTTTTTTCATTTTATGTCTCCTTTACAATGTAAATTCCAGCTCAGGAAGTTTTCCTGCGTAGTTCAATATTTCAAGAATCTGGTTTCTGTAGTTCACAAAAACGTCCTGCTTTCTTACGCGCGGATGGCTAAGCTCAATTTTTATGATTTTCTGGACTTTTGCCGGGCGTGCCGTCATTACAACAACAAAGTCGCTCATGTAAACCGCCTCGTCAACATCGTGCGTAACCATAACCATTGTCATGTTGTGCTCTTTTTTTATGCGTAAGATTTCGTCCTGCATTGTCATCCGGGTAAAAGCGTCCAAAGCTCCAAGAGGCTCGTCCAAAAGAAGAATTTTTGGATGGCCGACAAGCGCGCGCGCAAGGCTTGCCCGTTGGTTCATTCCGCCTGAAATCTGGTGCGGAAAAGAATTTTCAAAGCCTTTTAAGCCCACAAGACTGATAAATTCATCCACAGAACTTTTGTTTTCCTTGAAAATCTTTCTTGCCTTTAGCCCGAAGCTGATATTCTGGCGGATTGTGAGCCACGGAAAAAGGTTCGCCTGCTGAAACGCAAATCCGCGGTCGCTTCCGGGTTTTGTAACAGTTTTTCCGTCCACAAGGATTTTTCCGCCTGTAAGAGTTTCAAGCCCGGCAATGCAGCGGAGCAAAGTTGTTTTTCCGCAGCCGGAAGGCCCGATTAAAGAAACAAAACTTCCTGCAGGAATTTCAAAATCAACGCCGGAAAGAGCCGTTACAGATTCTTTTGCAGAACTAAAAACTTTTGTCGCGTCCTGAATTTTTACTTCGCCTTCCATAAAATCTCCTTCTGCACCTTACTTTACAAGCCCTTTTTGCCAGCGCAGGGTTTTATCCTTTACAAGAAACAGGATTTTTAGAATAACCGAGCAGAAAACGGCAATCAGAATAAGACCTGCATAAACGCCTTTGAATTCCGCAAGCTCTTTTTCCATGTTGATAAACCAGCCGATTCCAGCCTTTGCCCCGAACATTTCCGCCGTCATCAGGGCTATGAATGATGAGCAGATTCCAAAGAAAAGCCCCTGAAAAATGTTCGGAAGCGCCGCCGGAATCGCAATCCTGAAAATCTGGTAGAACCTGCCGGCTCCCAAAGTTTTTCCGACTTCAAAATACGCGTTCGGAACGTTCTGGATTCCTGAGCTTGTTAAAAGCAGCACCGGAAACCACACCGAAAGAGCCACTATAAAAACGCTTGCACCAAAAGTACCCGGAAAAACAACCAGCGCAATCGGAATCCACGCGGTCGCAGGAATCGGTCCGATAATCTTGATGAGCGGATTTACCCAGTAATTGAACCGCCTAGAAAAGCCAAGCCCCACTCCTGTAAGAAAACCAACAAGCACGCCGAAAAAAATCCCGGAGAACAGAAGTTTTACAGAATGAAGGACGCATTTTATCATCAAGGCGCTTGATTCCGCAAAGACAGACAGAATGTTGTCAAAACTTGGAAAAAGCATTACCGGAAGAATCGCAGTCTTTGCCGTAAGAATATTCAAAACTGAAAGAAGAACAAAACTTGCTGCAATTACAGGCCCGTTTTTTTCCAGAAATAATTTTGCTTTTTTAAGGAAAAACGAAGCCGCAAAAGCCACCAGCAAAAGAACTGCAAAAACCACAAGCAGTTCCGCATAATAAGGATGAAGAGCCGCAGGATGGCGGCGGTGGTCCTTTATAAGCAGCTGCAAAGCCAGCGCAAGAACAGTTCCGGAAAAAGGCAGAAATCTTTTAATTGAATTTTTCATAGGATTTTCCTCCATGGGTTAGGGATTGTAGTGGTGCCGCAGGCAAACCGCGGAGCGGTTCGGAGCGAAAGCGTAGCCACGCAAAGCCCGGGTGCTGTCCAAGAATATCTGCGATGGTTGTTTCCGCCCGAAGGCGAGTAAGCAACCACCGCAAAACAGCGCAATGGTCATTTTGGCAACCCAAATGCCCACAGATAACCGCAATTATTAGACAGCAACAACCCCCGACTACTTATACATATTTGTAGAAAGATACTTGAACGCGTTGTCCGCAAGAATCACCACAATATTTTTTCCTGCCGCCTCCGGTCTTTTTGCAATCTGGGTCGCCGTCCAAAGCGCAGCCCCGGCCGACTGACCGACAAAAAACCCTTCCTGGCCCACAAGCTGCCGCCCGGTTTCGTAAGCGTCCTCCGCAATCACGTCAAAACATTCGTCGTATTTTGTGCCAAAACTCTTGAAAAGCGGCGGATAATTTTCGTCCGGCACACCGTCAAAATTCAGAACTCCGTCAATCGTGTTTCGCTCCGGAAAAGCCGGATTCTTTTTTGACTGTTCCGCCGGCTGCGCGCCGATAATCTTTACTTCCGGATTTTTTTCGCGGAAATATTTTGCAAGCCCGGAAAGAGTTCCTCCAGTTCCAACAAGCTGCACAACATAGTCAACTTTTCCGCCGGTCGCCTCCCAGATTTCAGGACCGGTTGTCTTTACGTGGGCAAGAGAATTGTTCACATCACCGGCCTGATTCAAGTAGTACCAGCCGTTTTTCTTTGCAAAATCCTTAAATACACGGTCAAGCCCGGTCATTGAAAGTCCATTTTTTAGAAGCTCAGGGAATCCCGGCACGTCAGTAACCTGAAGAAGAGTCGCTCCAAGTGCCTTTAGAATCTGGGTACGTTCGGCAGAAACTCCGGGCTGAATCACAATCACAAGCTTGTAGCCCTTTGCGTTTGCAAAAGTAGCCTCGCCGATTCCGGTATTTCCGCTTGTGTAGTCAAGAAGCGTCATCCCCGGCTTTATGTCGCCACGTTTTTCCGCCTCCTCTATGATGTTCAGGGCCGCTCGGTCCTTTACGCTTCCGGACGGATTGAAATATTCAAATTTTCCAAGGATGTTACCTTTTGCGCCCACAAGTTTTTCGTAACGGTGAAGCCGCACCAGCGGAGTTCCACCAACAAGTTCTGTGATTGAATTGTAGAGTTTTGCCATTTTCCTAAGTCTCCTTTTAATCTGAATTTTCAGTTTTATTGATTTAGCAAAAAATCGCTTTCGGCGGATTTTCAGTTTGCTCCAGACGGTTGGGCTCGCGCTTTGCTTGTAGTTATTCGGGTGCTTCGCACTTTTATCATTCTAATCGCCCAAAGTCTTCACAAACTGCAAATGCGCCTACGCTTTTATTCCTTCATTATAAAAACTCAACTTTCCCCTAAAAGGGGCTCCTGCCCCTCGCTTCAAACCTTCGGTTTTACGCTGCCCCCTCTCCTAGGGGAGTGCCCCTAAAACCCCCGAATTATTTAAAGAAATCGTATTCAACGGTTTCTATAAGTTTTTCACCGTTTTGTGCAGCCGCAAGAGAAAGAAGCGTCCATGCGTTTCCTGCTGTTCCAATGTAAAGTCCTGTGTAGCTGTGAACGTCCGTTGGAATTGTGCGCCACCATGCGCCGCTCCATCTTCTTGCGTTTTTCTGATGGTAAATGTCGCCGTCCGCGTCCTCCACAAAAGACTGGCCAACAACAGTTTTTGCAGTGCGTTCGGCGTATTCAAGGAATTCTTTTTCGCCGGTAAGCCTGTAGACTGAAACAAAATGTTCAAGAAGCCCCGGAGTTCCGCAGCACAAAGCCTGGCTCTGCCAGTATCCGCGGCTAAAGTTTTCCGGCGCGCCCGCCTTTATGATTCCGCGGCTAAGCTTTAATACCCAGTCAAAATATTCTTTTTCGCCTGTGATGTCGTAAAGCGCGTGGAACAAAAGCGAAGTTCCGGCAGGTCCGTGGCATTGGCTAAGATAATAAAATTCTGTGGAAGGTCCACGCTCAAGGCTGTCAAGATACGGAACAAGAACCGCATCCTTATCGCCAACCGCAATCCCCTGAATATATTCTGCAGCCTCTTTTGCCGCGTTCAGGAATTTCTTATCTTTTGTAAGGTTGTAGATAAGGGCAAAGACAAAGCCCACGCCACTAGTTCCGTGCGCAAGATTTACCCAGAAAACATCCTTTGGAAAATCTATTATTGTAAGGTCAACAACATTCCAGTAAGTTCCGCCGTTTGGAGCAGGTTTTCCTTTTGTAAGAAGATAATTTCCGAATTTTCTTGCCGCATCCACGTATTTTTCGTTTTTTGTTATGCGGTAAAGCTCCGCAAAATACGGAATGTAGCTTCCGTCGCCGCAGTAGTCAAGCTGCTCGCTCCAGTAAATTCCGTCATCCGTCTTTTTTGCGACAGAAATCACATCGTCCGCAACCTTTTCTGAAAAATCAAGGTAATCTTTGTTTTTTGTGATTTCGTAAAGTTTCAACGTAAGATAAGCCTGCCCGGTCGGTCCGTTGTTAAATCCGGCAATCCAGCCCGGCATATTCTTTACGTGAACAAGCTTGTCTTCTGTAGCCTTAAGATTCAGCGTACGCTCGTAAAAAGCCTTGCCTTCGTAAGTGGCGATGATTTCCTTTGCGGCAGATTCAGCCTCTTTTAGATATTCAGAGTTTTTTGTAACCTGATACAACCTAAGGTAAAAAAGCGCGACCCCAGCCGAACCGCCATAAAGCGATTTTGGAGTAAGCATCGGGTAATCATCAAAGTTTTCCTTTGAATCCGGGCTTTGAAGCCAAAGTTTTCCAGCCTTGCCGATTTTTCCTGTAGTCCTGATCCAGTTTGCAGTCTGCTCCGCAAATTTTATGTAATCCTGAGTTATATATTTATTAAAAAGAATATTTTCTGACATAAAATGCTCCTGTGTTTTTTCTGTGGCGGCTGACGATGACGTTCGCACGGTGATTGAGCCGTTTTCTCGGTGATTGACCGACTTTGAGAGGTGATTGAGCCTGCCGAAATCACAAAAACAGCCACAGAATAAAGTTTTTTTTTGAGAATTTAATTTTGATTTACTTGATTTTAGTGAAACTAGAAATATTTCAGCCTAAGCGAAAAGACAACAGCAGCACATGACTCCATTTCTAAAGTTTTCGCGAATTAATTTTTCAAAATAAGATTTCATCATGTCCTCCTGTTTACATATTTTCCTACCGATTTAGTAGTTTATGTTTATATTCTTGCATATTTTACCTACTAAATCAATAGGTTTTAGAAAAATTTTTTAAGAATTTTTAGGGGGAATTG
>CAVGBY010000010.1:0-1211 GCA_963627355.1 uncultured Prevotella sp.
TTCCTGGATGGATTTAAAGAATTTTAGATTTTTTTCGTTTTCTGGAAGAGAATTTAAATTTGTTGGAACAACGAGCCGCAGAATCGGGGAGATATTAAGTTTTTCAAGCCGGATTTTGTATTTTTCAGCGTTGAAATCCGGTTCATTCAGTTTTTTAAGGGCTTCCAGCGAAATGTTCAGCGCGTTTTGAAGTTCTGCGTTGAATTCCTTTACCGCAACTTTAAATCCTTGTTCACGCCGTGATTTTTCTTCCGCAGTCTGCGCGGCAGAAAGAAATTCCTTTTTTTGTGGTAAAATCTCCGGAAAATCAGAAAGTTTTTTAAGCTCAAAAGGAACAATCCCCGGGATAAACAGTCCTTCCGGTGAAAGAGTAAAAGTCTTTGTTTCCGGGCTTGCGGCGACATTGCTTTCAAACCACCATGCGAACATTTTCATCCGCTGGTCTGAAAGAACCGAATTTCCGTAAAAATCTTTTTCTAAAGTGGCGTTTCCGCCAAAAAGAAGCGACATTGCTGCGGTTTCGGCAGGTTTTATCTTTGTTGAGGTTGTGTGGATTTTCTGTTCAAAAGTGCTTCCTTTTATGTGTGTCTGTTTTTTGGGGAACGAAAGGTCTATTCCGCACAAAAAAATGTTCTCTGCGCCGCAGAATTTTGCGAATGTCCACGCGCAGCTTGCAACGGAACCGCCTGCTCCTAGATAACCTTGTCCGCCGCAATATTTTTCAAAAAACTGGGCCACAGGAATCTGGCTTTTGCAGCACACAATTTTTTTACATTCAAATTTAAAGACGGAAGGGTAAACAGAATTTTCTGTAATCAGGATGCTTTCTGCGCTTTTTAGCCCGGCAATGTGTCTGTACGCCCAATACTGCGGATCGGTTAAAACTATAAAGTCAGGCTGAACTTTTTGTTTAAGCAGCGCTCGCAATGCCGTGTCAACGCAGACAATGACCATTCTTTTTTTTAAATTTTCCAGATGCGGAAGAATTTTTTGCAGCGAAGGGCCTGCCCCCAAAACTAGAAAAGGCAGATTTTCTGCGCGGTTTTTGTAGATGTCAATGCTTTCAAGGAGTGCGGTTTTTTGTATGTTTTTCCGTGAATTTCTGAACCATAGAATCCGGAACTTTTCCAGAGTGGCGTTGTTGATTTTTTCCTTGTTCCTGTTGCGTTGTACTAATTCTGAAAGTTCAGAAAAATAGACTTGAGCGTGGG
>CAVGBY010000010.1:1274-32057 GCA_963627355.1 uncultured Prevotella sp.
GTTTATTAGGGCAATGACTTGTTCTGTGGAGGCGCCGCACGCAAAAATTATTGAGCTGTGGAAAAAAAGTTCCTCCGCGTCAACAAAAAGCATTGCCGCAAGAAAATGGTCAATGTCCGGCTCAACAAGAATTATTGTTTTCTGCGGAAAAACTCTGGCTGCGACTTTTGGCGCGTAAAAAAGCCCGAATCCTTCAAAAACCAGAGCTTTCGCGTTTTTTATCCCATCTTTTCTGGAATTAATCAGGTTTTCTGCCTCGCGCTGCGGATTGTACGCTGAATGAAGCAGAAGAGAATTTTCCTTTGCGGTGGTCTCTCCGTTTTTTGAGGTGGAAACTTCCCAAAAAGGGTGCAGAAGTGGTTTTTCATTTTCAGTTCCGGCATATTCATCAAAAAAACTGATTCGTTTTTCCATCATTTTTGCAAGTTCAGGAAAACGCTGCCTAAAATGCAAAAGATTTTTATTCCAGATTGAGTTCAATTAGCATATTCTCCGTTACTGGAGTTCCAGGCGCAGGAGATTGAGATTTTACCCAGCCTGAACCGTTGATTTTTACCTGAATGTCGTTTCTTTTAAAAAGCGGAAGCAAATCGCGCATTGATTTTCCGGTGAAGTCTGGAATTTTTGTGCCGAATTCCAATGGTTTTGCCGGTGAGATTGTGATTTTTCCGCTGTGCTCAAGGCTTGCGGCATCACCTCTGCTCATTCCAAGATGGTCGATTATTTCATCAGCAGTTTTTGCGATTACCGGGGCGACAATTCTTCCGGCGTAAGTTTCGCCTTTTGCTTTTTCAACAACAATGTAAAGGATGATTTGCGGTTCTTCTACTGGAAAAATCGCTATGCAGTTTGAAAGATAGTCTGTTGTTGAATATCCTCCGTTCTGTTTGTCCGCCATCTGCGCGGTCCCGGTTTTTACGCCGATAGAAATATCCCTAAGATGCGCGCGGCTTCCTGTTCCGGAAGTTGCGGTTGTTTCCATGCAGCTAAGAATGTATTTTGCGGTCGATTCCTTAAAAATCCGCTCCTTGTATTCCGGGGTATGCTCGTATGCGATTGAGCCATCTTTGTTTGTGATTCTTTTTATTACAGTCTGCTTTACAGGAATTCCGTAGTTTGCGATTGCGCTTGCGGCTTGAACCATCTGCAGCGCGGAAACGCTGATTTCCTGGCCCATTGACATTGTCGGTTTTGAACGCGCGGACCAAAGCCTGCTGTTCGTGTCTTTTACAGAACCGGAAGTTTCTCCCGGCAACTCGATTCCTGTTTTTATTCCGAACCCAAGTTTATGAATCATCTCTAAAAAAGTTTCATCAGATGCCCTGTCTGAAATCTGCGCGATTGCGTCGTTGCATGAATATTTTAAAGCCTCGCGCGCGGTAATCCAGCCGTGGTGGTCAAGACATTTGATTCTTATTGTTTCACCGCCACGGATCCGGTTTTCGTAAACGCCGTCGCACAAAAAACTTGTCTTTGCGTTGATTAATCCCGCGTCATAAAAGGAAGCGACTGTAAAAATCTTAAAGACTGAACCCGGTTCATACGCACTCATTGCCGGGCGGTCAATCGTCTGTTCAATCGTGGACATATTGTATTCATTCAAATTTGAGCTTGGAAGGCTGATGTAAGAAAGAATTTCGCCGCTTTTTACATCGGAGCACAAAAGCATCATGCTTTCTGCCTGCGTTGACTTCATTGTCTCTCGCGCGATTTCTTCCAGTTTATATTGAAGATTTGCGTCAATTGTAAGATAAATGTTTTTTCCCTGCGTCTGTTTTAGGGTATTTTGTTCAACAGGTGGCTGCAGCTCCTCCTGCATTGAATATTCAATTCCGGCAAGCCCTTTTCCGTCATCACCCATGTAGCCGATTAACTGTGAGGCAAGCGCATTTTCCGGGTAGACACGTCCGGGAATCTTGTCAAAGCTTACAAAAAGGTAATTTTTTTCAATTGTGACTTTTTTTAGCTCAGTGTAAGTGTTCTGGTCAACTTTCTTTTTCAGGTAGACGAAACTTGAATTTTCCGCACGCTGAAGAATTCTTAGCAATTCGTCTTTTGTCATTTCCAGATACGGAGCAATGTCTTCTGCAAACTGCTCGTTGTTTTTAATCCGGTTTGGAGTAACGCCGACATGGTAAAAATTTGTCTGCACGGCCAGCGGTTTTCCGGAACGGTCAACGATTGAGCCACGCTCAACAGTCTGGCTTTGGGAAGAAATTTTTCCAGGCGGCGTAAAAGCCAGCGTTATATACTGATAAAATGTATATAGAAAGAATATTATAAAAAGTACGAGAACAATCTTTAGCGCAGTTTTGTTGAAAAATCCGTTCATTTTCCGATAATTTTCCCCATGATATTCCTGACCGAAACAAAACCATAATCCCTTGAATCGATGGAATCTTTTGGATTGTCCCCGAGCGTAAAAACAAAATCTTCGGGTATTCTTTCAAAGTTTTTCATCCGCTGGAACTGAACCGGCGTAAGTGAAATTTCTTTTTGGTTGATTCTTACAGTATAACTGGAATTCTCTGAAAATTCTAGTTTTTCGCCGCCGACCGCAATCACCCGCTTTATGACTATCTTATTGTCATGTAAGTAAATAACTATATCATCTGTTTTTGGCCTGTTCCATTGAAAAAAAAATTCTCCGCGGAAAGGCTTTAAAAGCCCATAGGCAAGTTTGTTCACCGCGACTTTAGAGCCATTTTTTAAGGTCGGCTCCATGGAAGTTCCGGAAATGCGCAGAATATCAATTACAAAAAGCTTTAGGATGATTCCAAAGGCAACGCCAAGCGCAATGCACAAAAATATAAAAGGTTTTTCTTTGAAAAAAGATTTTGTCGGTTCCATTTTCCCTGCCCATTTAATTCTAAACTTCAGTTTTCATTATGTCGATAGAGAAAATATGGAAATAGTAAATTGCATAGGATTTAGACAATCTTCTTCGCCTTTTGAATTTATTTTAAGTTTTGCCGGAGAGTTAGGGGAAAATTTAAGAAAAATTCTTAATTTCAGGCGTGATAGAAAATCAAAATTTGCCTCTGAAAATGTAAAGGAGCGGAACGATGGTTTTTCCGTTGATTTTTTGTCATTTTTGCGCGGTTTGGGCTCATTCTGCACTTTTGTTCAGTCCAACGCAAAAAAAGTTTCTGCCGCAATTCTGATTTTACTGTTTGTTCTATTTTCCTGCTGTGCAGTTTTTAAGGTTTCCGATTATTTCCATTCAACAGCCGGCACTGTAAAACTTGAGGACAACTACGAGTACGAAATGTCAATGCTGAACAGGCTTATGAATAATCTTGCCTTGGATGGAGGCTCTGAGTATTCTTCGGACGGAACGCTTGTTGACGCGGAAATTTCTGAAAAAGAGATGGAAAAACTTTTCTGCCAGCCGGTTACTTTCCAGTCTTATAAGGTTTTGCCTGGCGATTCAATCAGTTCTATTACAAAGAAATTTGGGCTTAGCAATATTTCAACGCTGATTGCGGTAAATGACATTGATAATGTCCGGCAGCTTAGGGCGGGGCAGAAACTGAAAATTCCTTCAATCGACGGTCTTTTTTACACGGTTCAAAAAGGAAACAGCCTTCAGGGGATTTCCTTGAAATATGGCGTTACAATGGAAGATTTGCTTGATGTGAATGAGCTTGAATCTTCTGAGCTTGCGGTCGGTCAGGTGATTTTTATTCCCGGAGCAAAACTGGAGCCGCAGGCGCTTTCTAAGGCGATGGGCGAGCTTTTCAGAAGTCCGTTAAAAACCAGCTACAGGCTTACTTCCCATTTTGGACCAAGAGCCGATCCTTTTACCGGGGCACGTTCAAATCATACTGGCGTTGATATGGCTTGTCCTACAGGAACTCCGATTCTGGCCGCGGCAAGCGGAACAATAACATATTCTGGGACTTCACCAGTTTTTGGGTATTATGTCATAATAAACCACGGAAACGGTTATCAGTCTTTGTACGGACATATGTCAAAAATTCTTGCGAAAAAAGGTCAGTGGGTAAGTCAGGGAACAAGAATCGGGCTGGTTGGCTCAACAGGATATTCAACCGGTCCGCATCTCCATTTTACTGTTTACAAAAACGGAAAACTTGTGGATCCGCTTTCATTAATCAAATAGATTTAGATTTTTTTAGTCTTTGAGAACGAGGACGTTTATGGAAAAAACAAAAATTTCAAAAAGAACGGTTTTTCTGCTTGGCGCTTTTTTTGCCGGTTTTTATTGCTTTGCCGGAGTAAAATTTGGCGATGCCGACATAAATAATAATGACGAGATTTTATATACGGTCCGGCAGGAGATTCCCGGGGCTTTTTCGTACCGTTCACTGTTCAAGGCTAAAATTGAAAATGGAGCTGTAAGCGCTAAGCCTGCGTTGATTTCGTGCTTTCCGGAGCAGATGGAGCTTTTGGGCGGTGGAAAAATTCTTCAGGTCAGAAACCGTTACGGCACTGCGTGGATTGACGTTGCCTCAAAATCTATTGAATGGAAAGAATACTCGGCGGAAATTCCTGTAAATTCAATGCGGCTTTCAAAAGTAAGCGTAAGTCCGAATGGCGAATGGATTTGCTACACTGAAAAAAACGGCTATGCGACAGGAAAACTTTTTCTGAAAAATATAAATTCTTCAAAAGAAATTTGCCTGGACGAAAATTCTTCATTCAACTACGAGAATGTCGCTGTAAAATGGTCGGCGGACAGTTCCGTTCTTGTCTACGCGAAGAATGGAAACGTTTATTTCTGCAATCCTTCCGCGGTTGCCCGTGGTGTTGAAGTTGATGAAAAATTCAGAAAAATCGGGCCGGGAACAATAAATTCTGTAAACTGGACTGACGGAAAATTTCTTGTATATATTGATTCAGACTTGGTATATAAAATCAGCTCAAAGGAACTTTATACGTTGGGGCTTTATTCTGGAATTATCGGAAAAGGTCAGACGGTCGGCAGGCTTCCGTCGCAGTTTATGGCTTCAAAAGACAGTTTTAGCGTAAACACTGATGTTTCGTCGATGGTTCTTATTCAAAACGGAAAGATTTTTACGTATTTTAAAATAAACCGGAACACCTGCGATTATCTTGACATAATTTATTCGGGCCCGTACGTTGATTTAAGCGCGTCTTTGCTGGAAAGCGAAATTCTTTGGGATTTGAACGGCTCGCCGATTGTGTGGATGCGGATGCTGCCTTATGGCGGACAAAAAATAAAGTCTTCAGTTTATCATCTGGAAAACCGGCTTTCTAAATTTCTTGATATTTCTGACTCCGGGCGGCCGGTTGTTTCTCCGGATGGAAAAAACTGCGCGTTCTATTCTGGCTCCTCGGTTTACGTTTACGACACAAAAAACTGGAAAAGGGTGAATAAAGTTGAAGGCGAGAACGTTGTTTCCCTTTTGTGGGAAAATAATTCAACCTTGATTATTGGCGGCGACAGGACAATCCGCAGCTGGAAAATCCTTGAGCCAGACCCGGAGATTTTTGCCGTAAGTTCAGTTGTAAACGGATTCTGGAATAATGACCAGATTACAGCAGATGCGGGAAACGGAAAATTCTTTGTTTTTAATGAAGAAAAGAAAACCTGGTCAAAAAAAGAAGAGGAAGTTGCGCGGCGTTCAAATGTCTTAAGAAACGAGCGTTACAGGCTTTTTTGCGGAGAAACGGCAAATCCTCTTTTTGAAAATGCCCTTTACATACGGACGCTTTTTGGAAAGGCGGTTACAAGACCTGTCTATCAGGAAAGCGTCAGGAAAAATCCGGAGCGGAAAAAAATTGCGCTTGCGTTCGACGCTTACGATAATGCCGACGGATTGACGCGCGTCCTTTACACGTTGAACCGTTATCTGGTCACCGGAACATTCTTTTTGAACGGTGAATTTATCCGCCGTTATCCAAATGAAACAAAACAGATTTCTTTGAGCCGTAACGAATGTGCCTCAATGTTTTTTTCCACCTCAAAATTGACCCAGCCGGGATTTTTTGTGAACGAAGATTATATACGACGTGGTTTAGCCCGAAATGAGGACGAATTCAACGCGGTTACAGGCAAGGAGCTTTCGCTTATGTGGCATGCTCCGTATTACGCTTCTTCTGAAAAAATAATGCAGGACGGAAAAAAAGCCGGTTACGATTACATTGACATAAAAAATTCAAGCTGCGATTCCGTGACACTTGAACAGGCGGTGAACGGAAAAGGTAAATATCTTTGCCCGAGCGAACTGATTGAATCTTACGTAAAAATGCTGGATGAAGGTGAAAGGGTTGTTCCGATTACTGTGGGAATTTCGCACGGAACAAGAGAAAGCTACCTTTACGATAATCTTGATTTGCTGATAAGCGCGATTCTTGATGCAGGCTACGAGATTGTTCCGCTCCGCTATATTCTGGAAGAGTAGTTTATATCTTCAGCGCGATTCTTGCGATTTCGTCCGCGGCGCAAATCCACCAGTTCGCGCGTTCTGCCGGTCTGTCTGCGACTAGCGGAATTGCCTCAAGCAGATGTCCGTTCAGAAAATATTCTATTTTTCCGTATTCGCTTCCGGCTTGAACCTGGCCTTTTATAAAATCCGGCAGGACAAGGTTTATTTTTACTTCTTCCATGGCATTTTCCGGGTTTTCCGCCGCGGAAAGGGGAACGCACAACGCTTTTGGCGACCACGCCGGCACAATATTCATTCTTTGTACATTAGAGCAGATTACAGGAATGTTGTATGCGCGCAGAACAAGCGGATTTTCATAGTTATTAAAAGTCCTGTACGCCCATTCCATTATTTCTGTTCCATCGTGGACGCGGCCGGCTTGCCCCTCATTCTGATTTTTTCCCGGGCCTCCCATTGTTACAGAAAGAATACGCATATTTTCGCGTTTTACCGTAAGGGCAAGGTTGTATCCGCTTTCGTCAATGTATCCTGTCTTAAGACCGTCGCAGCCTTTAAGAATTCCAAGCAGAGGATTTGTGTTTTTCTGATAAATCGGCATATAAATATTCTGGGGAATTCCCTGCGAAAAATCCTGATAGCGGGTTGAAAGAATCTTGTCTTCCGGGGCAAGATTTTCTTCTTTTGGATATTTAAATCCCGGAACTGAATGGAATTTGTGCAGAGTTTCAGGAAATCGTTCGATATATTTCTGCGCAAAAGAAGCCATCTCTCGTGCTGTAGTTGTGTTTTTTTCGCTGTAGCCGCTTGCGTCAAAAAAATGTGTGTTTGTAAGGTTGAATTCCTCTGCAATCTGATTTATTTTCTGCACAAAAGAATCAACATCTCCAAAAAGATAAAGCGCGATCGCATTGGCCGCGTCGTTTCCTGAGCAGACATCCAGTCCGGTTATAACTTCTTCAAGCGTGACCTTCTGGTTTTTGCCAAGAAACATAAGCGATGAGTGGGGCGGCTGGTTTGCGGCCCAGGTTTGCGGCGGAAGTGGCACAATATCTGAGAGGGCGGCGTTTCCTTTTTCAATTTCTTCCATTATAACGTACATCACAAAGAGTTTTGTCATGCTTGCCGGTGGAATTATTTCGTCGGCATTTTTTTCGTAGATTACGCAGCCGTTTTCCACGTTGACTGCGATTGCGGATTTTGCCCAGATATTCAGTTCAGGTTTTTCTGTGGAATATGGAAGCGGATGAAGAATTTTTGTCCGCTCCGGGTAGGCTTTGTCCAGCGCAAGGTTGAGGAAAGTTTTTTGAGCCGGCTCCAGTTCGTTCAGGGCCGGCGCTTTCCGCAGCGTTACCGCGCGCACGCAGACTGTTCCAAAGAAAGAAAGAAAAACTGCTCCTGCCGCTGAAATCAATGAGATTTTTATTATCTTTTTTGTCTTTTTGTTCATATTTTGACCTTTTGGGCGTTATTCGTAAGTTTGCACAAACTTTACGGGGCGTTGTGGGGTTGTCCCCGCACGGTGGGTAGGGTGCAACGAAGTGCAACCGTAGGGCGGTTGTCCGCCCTTCATTAAATCCTTGAGCTTTTGTTTCTAAGAAGCATATCTGCCAGGACGATATTTGTCATCGCTTCCACAACCGGCACAATCCGCGGGCAAAGGCAGACGTCGTGGCGGCCTTTTATCTCCAGCTCGGCATTTTCGTAGTCTGTTCCGTTCCTGCTTACTGTTTTTTGCGCCTTAAAAATGCTTGGAACTGGTTTTACCGCAATCCTAAAAATTATCTGGTTTCCGTTTGAAATACCGCCAAGAATTCCACCTGCGTTGTTTGTGTCAAAAACAGGGATTCCGTTTTCCGCGTGCATCTTGTCGTTGTTCTGGCTTCCTGTTAAATCTGCCGCCGAAAATCCGGCCCCGAATTCAATTCCTTTTACCGCACCGATGGAAAGCATTGCCTTTGCGAGCTCTGCGTCCAGCTTGTCAAAAACCGGTTCGCCAAGACCTGCGGGGCAGCCGTTTATTATACATTCGACAATTCCGCCTGCGCTGTCGCAGTTTTTGCGGAGTTCCTCGATTTTTTCTTCCATTTTTTTTGCGGCTTCGTTGTCCGGGGTCCGCATTGAATTCTGGTCAATTTCCGGAAGATTGATTTTTTGGGCTTTTATTCCGGCGGCTTTTAATGTGTAGGCTTTTACATAGATTCCTGAATTTTCAAGGATTTGAGCGGCGATTGCTCCTGCCGCGACCCGGGCCGCTGTCTCTCTTCCGCTAGAACGTCCGCCGCCACGGTAATCCCTGTATCCGTATTTTGCGTCGTATGAAAAATCCGCGTGTCCGGGGCGGAATGTTGTCTCAAGGTTTCCGTAGTCTTTTGAGTGCTGGCTTGTGTTTCTTATTACAATTGAGATTGGAGTTCCTTCTGCTTTTCCGTTAAAAATTCCGCTTAGAATTTCTGCTGTGTCAGGTTCGCTTCTGGATGTTACGGAAGCCGATTTTATTCCGTTGATTGCGGCACCCGGTCTTCTTTTGTCCAAAGCCTGCTGGATTTTTGCGGTGTCTAAAGAAAGCCCCGCCGGACAACCGTCTATGACAACGCCGAGCGCCTCGCCATGACTTTCGCCAAACGTTGTAACCTTAAAAATTGAACCATAACTATTTCCAGCCATCTTAAACCCCTTATACAAACTCAAAATTGACTAAAGATTATCAGATTTATTGAATTTTTACTATAAAAGTGCAATACTTTGGAAAATAATTAATTTGGAGGCTTGTATGGCAAAATTTGGCGGTTCAATGACAGCTTTGGTCACACCTATGCATGAAGATGAATCTGTAGATTACGAGGGATTCCGTGCTTTGGTCAAACGCCAGCTTGAGGGTGGAATTGATGGAATTCTTCCTTTGGGAACTACAGCAGAAACTCCAACTTTGACAGAAGACGAAGAAGACGAAATTATCAAGATTGCTTTTGAAGAAGTTAGGGCTTTTGAAAAGGCAAATGGTAAAAAAATAAATATTATTCTTGGTTCAGGCTCGAACTGTACCCGTGATGCGGTCCGCTACTGTGAGCGCGCAAAAAAGGCCGGCGCGGATGCGGCTCTGGTTGTAACTCCATACTATAATAAACCTAGCAGCGAAGGAATTTACAGACATTTCGAGGCGGTCTCAAAAATCGGAATTCCGGTCATTGTATATAATATTCAGGGAAGAACAGGAAAGAATATTGACACTCCGACTTTGTCGCGGATTGCGAATCTTCCGAACATTGCAGGCGTAAAAGAAGCCAGCGGAAATATAAACCAGATGATGGATGTGATTGCGCAGGTAAAATCTGCCCATCCGGATTTTTCTGTTATCTGCGGTGATGACAGTCTGACTCTTCCGTTGCTTGCGGCTGGCGGTGACGGTGTCTTCAGCGTTGTTTCTAATCTTACCCCTGAGCTTGTTACCCAAATGGTGCATGCGGCTTTGGACGGAGATTTTAAGACTGCGCGCGCTTTGCATTACAGGCTTCTGCCTTTCTTTAAGGCCGCTTTTGTGGACGGAAATCCTACTTCAATAAAATACGCTTTGGCGTGCAAAAAAATCATGAAGCCTTGTGTTCGCCTTCCGCTTGTTGAAGTTACGGATTCTGCAAAAAAGATAATCCAGGACGCGTTAAAGGAATGTGATTTATAGAAAACTGAGGTTCGTTCAGGACTTTTGACTTAAATTAGGAGAATATTATGGCAAATAAATTGAAGGTTGGTGTATTAGGCGCGACAGGAATGGTCGGCCAGAGATATATAAAACTGCTGGAAAATCATCCGTGGTTTGAAGTGACTTACGTTGCGGCTAGCCCGCGTTCTGCAGGAAAAGCGTATAAAGATGCGGTAAAGAACCGTTGGCTTATAGGTGCGGAAATTCCAGCCGGCGTTGCGGACTTGATTGTTGAGGACGCGAACGACGAGAAAAAGGCTCTTGGAAAATGCCAGTTTGTTTTTTCCGCGCTGGAGATGGGCAAGGAAGAAATAAAGGCTCTTGAAGCCGCTTATGCCGCGGAAGGAATTCCGGTTGTTTCCAACGCCTCTGCAAACCGCTGGACAGAAGATGTTCCGATGCTTGTTCCGGAAATCAACTATGCCCACCTTGACGTAATTGCCGAGCAGAAAAAGCACCACGGCTGGGATAAAGGATTTATCGCGGTAAAGCCGAACTGCTCGCTCCAGACTTACATGATGCCGATACACGCGCTGATTCAGGCCGGTTACCCGATAAAAAGAATGATTGTTACAACTTTGCAGGCAACAAGCGGCGCGGGTTATCCGGGAGTTCCTTCTTTTGATATGATAGACAATATCGTTCCGTTTATTGGCGGCGAGGAAGAAAAGACTGAAAAAGAGTGTCTTAAGATTCTTGGAAAAGTTCAGGACGGAAAAATCGTAAATGCTGAATATCCGGTTGTTTCTTCTACTTGTACCCGTGTTCCTGTAATCGACGGACACACAGCCTGCGTTTCTCTTGAATTTGCGGACAAAAAGCCGAGCCTTGAAGAAATTGAAAAAATCTGGACTTCGTATAAATCAGTTCCGCAGGAATTGAATCTTCCTAGCGCGCCGGAGCATCCGATTGTTGTGCGCCACGAGGAAAACCGTCCGCAGCCACGCCGCGACCGCGAGACAGAAAAAGGAATGGCCTGCGTTATCGGACGCCTTCGCCCATGCAACGTGTTCGACATAAAGTTTGTTTCGCTTAGCCACAACACAAAGCGAGGTGCGGCTCTTGGCGGAATCCTGAACGCGGAGCTTTTAAAGGCAAAAGGATTTTTTGACAATCTGTAGACTTTTGGCTTTTTAGCAAATTGTAAAAACGGTGGTCTTAAGAACCGCCGTTTTTTTTATAAGTTTTTTTCTGGAAGATATTATTATGGAGATTTTTGCCGCTGTTTTTACTGATCCGCATTTTTTGAGCGCGTTTTTTCAGACAATAATTGTGATTTTTCTTGGATTTCTGTTTATGCGGAAAGGCTTTGTGAATTCTGCCGGGGAAAAGACAATTTCTGCGCTGGTCTGGAAACTTGCGGTCCCGTGTTTTGCGTTCAACGCGTTTATGCAGGATTTTGAATGGGAAAGATTTAAGGCTAGCATTGTTGAATTTTTTCTTGCGGTTTTCTTCTATATTTTGCTGATTTTTGCAGGAAAAATTCTTTTTCTGAAAAAGGGAAAAAAGATTTCGACCGTCAGCGCGCTTTTTATGGCTATTGGTCAGACGACTTTGTTCAGTATGCCGATTCTGGAGTCTGTTTATGCCGGGCGTGGCGAGGAAGTTATGCTTTACATAAGCACAATCAGCATTGTTTTTAGGATTTTTGTGTACATTATCGGGCTTTCGGTTATTGTCGGCGAAAAAATTTCGTTTGAAAATCTGGGCGGCTCGCTTAAAAAAGTTTTTCTTACGCCGGTTATGATTGGAATGTTCCTTGGAATTTTTATTTTTGTTACGCAGAATTTTATGCCGCAGGTTCTGGTCGAAGGAAAAAACTGTTCAGTCTTTAGGGTTGACAGGACTTTGCCGGTCTTGTACGCGACCGTGCGTTCTTTGGGAAAACTTGTTTCGCCGCTCTGTATGTTTATGATTGGAATGAGCATTGGAAGCGCGAATCTTTTGGAATGTCTGTCTGACGGTTTTGCGTGGATTATCGCGTTGCTAAGAAATATCGCAGGTCCGCTTGTTGTTGCGTTTATATGTCTTTTGCTGCATAGGACTGGAATTTACAGGTTCAATGAATTTTCGCTTATGGCGATCCTGATTGGTTTTAGCGCGCCTGTCAGCGTTACATTAAGCATTGCGTGTATTGAGCATAACTGCGAGCAGGTGATTGCGAGCCGCAGCTGCGTTATTTCCACATTGCTTACGCTGGTTACATTTCCGGCTGCGTTTGTGCTGGGCAAATTTGTGCTTGGACTGATGAGTTAGCCGCTGGAGGAACCTGCGCGGTGGTGGAAGGGTGGCGTAGCCAGGCGAGCGGAGCGAGACCGAGCGTTGGCGGGCCATGGAAGCGCCGTTTTCTGAAAGGATTTTGGCTGTTCTTTTTCGCAGTGCGGGTGGAAAAATCTTTGCGCCCTTTTTATTTTTTTGTTGCCTTTTGGGGTATATTTTTATATTTTTGATAGTATCAAATAGAAACTAATTTAAGAGGTAAATAAAGAAAATGGCTAAACAGTTGTTATTTAATGAAGATGCAAGAAAAAAGTTGCTTTCTGGCGTTGAGCAGATTGCAAAGGCTGTAAAGGTTACACTTGGACCTTGCGGCCGGATGGTTATGCTGGACAAAAAATACGGCGCGCCGACAATCACAAAGGACGGTGTTTCTGTTGCAAAAGACATTGAGCTTTCTGATCCTTATGAAAATATGGGCGCCCAGTTTGTAAGGGAAGTTGCTTCTAAGACAAATGATGACGCGGGTGACGGAACTACAACTTCTACGGTTTTGGCTTATGCGCTTGTTCGCGAGGGATTTAAGTCTGTTGCCGCCGGAATGACTCCGATTGAAATTAAACGCGGTATTGACAAGGCTGTTGCGACTGCCGTTGAGGAAATCAAAAAGAATGCAAAGCCTGTAAAGGATTCTGCGGACATCAAGAGCATCGCCTCTATTTCTGCAAACAACGATCCTGAAATCGGTAACCTTATTGCAGAGGCAATTGAAAAAGTTGGAAAGGACGGTGTAATTACTGTTGAAGAATCTAAGAATATGAACACAACTGTTGATACTGTTGAAGGTATGCAGTTTGACCGTGGTTATATTTCTTCTTATTTTGTTACAGACCGAGAAAGAATGGAAGCCGCTTATTCTGACGCTTACGTTCTTATTTATGACAAGAAGATTTCTTCTATGAAAGATTTGCTTCCGTTGCTTGAGAAAGTTGCAAATGCCGGACGTTCACTGGTTATCATCGCAGAGGATGTTGACGGCGAGGCTCTCACAACTTTGGTTTTGAACACAATCCGCGGAACAATCAAGGTTTGCGCTGTAAAGGCTCCTGGATTTGGTGACCGCCGAAAGGATATGCTCCAGGACATTGCAATCTTGACTGGAGGAACTGTTGTTTCTGAGGAAGTTGGACTGAAACTTGAGTCTTGTGGTCCGGAAGTTCTTGGTCAGGCAAAATCTATTAAGATTGACAAAGACAATACAACAATCGTTGGTGGCGCTGGTGATAAAAAGGCTATTGCTGACCGCGTCGCAGAAATCAAGAAGGCGATTGAAAAATCTACATCAACTTACGACAAGGAACAGCTCCAGAAGCGTCTTGCAAAACTTGCCGGCGGTGTGGCTGTAATCAATGTCGGCGCTACAACAGAAACAGAGATGAAGGAAAAGAAATTCCGCGTAGAGGATACAATCGCCGCGACACGCGCTGCCCTTGAGGAAGGAATTGTTGCCGGTGGTGGAATTGCTTTGGTAGAGGCCGCAAAGGCTCTTGAAAAAGTTCCTGCTGAACTTTCTGAAGACGAAAAGGTCGGCTACAAGATTGTCCGCCGCGCTTTGGAGGAGCCAATCCGCCAGATTGCGGACAACGCTGGAATTGACGGTGCTGTTGTTGCGGAACGCGCAAAGAACGAGAAAGAAGGTGTCGGCTACAATGCTTACACTGGCGAATGGGTAAATATGATTCAGGCTGGAATCATTGACCCGGCAAAAGTAACAACTTCTGCCCTGATGAACGCCGCTTCTATCGCAGGCACATTGCTTACAACAGAATGCGCAATCACCGACATCCCGGAGCCAAAAGCCCCTGCGGCACAATCCCCGGACATGGGTGGCATGGGATACTAAGGCGTTAGAGCCCCAGAACTCAATCCATTAGCCTGTTTTGCCCTGCAAAACAGGAGGCAAAAGAGGAAAGAACCTGCTTTCAGGGGAAATTTCTCTTTTGCCAGGTATTCGTTGCGGATGCCGATTTTTTTTTGTATATTAATTGTATGAAAAATAAAGTTGTAATCATTTTTTTTGGCGCGCTTTTTGCCGTTCTTGTCGTAGTCCTTGCCCTAAGATTTACTGTTTTCCGAAAAATCCCTAACGTCCATGCAAAAGTTGTAACTCCGGTTTCTTCCGACAAAATTGAAAACGGAACAGAATCTTCCGCGCTTTCCGGCGAAAACGTGATGATGACATCTTTTATTCCTTTGCTTTCAACAGAAACTTTAATCAGCGCATTGACGCTTGATTTTGACGGCGACAATCTTGACGATCAGGTTGTTGCGGTTTACAAAGCCGGCTCTGAAAATCTTTATCTTATCGTCGGTCTTTACAATTCTGTTTCAAATTCCTATGAGCGTGTCGCGGAAATCTCTACCGAAATTTCACGTGAGCGCACTTTTTCTTTTAACGCGCTTGATATGGTTGGAAACCATCGTAACGCGCTTGTCTATCAGGGGGTTGACAACAGCGGTGATTCGGTTATGAAAATCTATATGTGCAGCCGGGAAAAAAATTCTGTCGTGCTTAATAAAATCGGTGATTTTAAGTCTGACGGAACAATTTTTATTCTTCAGACAGACCGTTCAGAGGCGTACGAGCTTTCCCAGACCCGCGGACAAAGTTTTAGCGTCTGGGTTTACAGCACAGATAAATCTGACGAGCAGAAAACTTCTTCCGTTTCAATCGGACAAATTCAGACTGAATATGTTTGGAACGAGGGAGAACAGAAATACACACAGGGAAGACAGATACGTGTTACAGGAAGCCGTCTTGCCGCGCGGGAACTTGCCCGTATTCAAAATGGAAATGTCGCGACTTTTGCAGAATACCTTGATGGCTTGTGGTACAAGACTTCAAGCACGGATGAGTCTGCCAGCTATATTTACTTTAATTATGGAACAAAAGAGGTTATTTTTCTTTCAAATGACACAGAGGGCGTTTATTCCTGGGAAAATTCCAGCCTAAGAAGAAGCGGAATCTATCTTACGCTTGTAAATTCGATTATTTCCAGCATGAAGCGCCGCCTTGATATTATGCTTACCGGAGTAAATGAGGTTTATATCCGGGTCCACGAAGATGTTGGACTTTTGATCAAGGAAAACAACCATTGGGATGGAACCTACAAAAAAATGTCTTTTCAAAGTACCTTTGGTGAAGAAAAAATAAATTATCCTCATCCTGAGTACGAAAAAAAACTGTCGGAAGTTCAGAACTGGCAAGATGAAGAAAACAGAAAAATCTCCTTTAAAAATGGAACTTATACGCTTACAAATTCTGAGGCTGAAGAAAAAGGCGTTTATCTTGTTGATACAGTTGGAGATTTCCCGGTGATTCAGTTCCGCCCGGAAAATACACAGAAATCTAGCCTGCTTCCGGCGTACGCGATGCAGTTCAAGACAACAGAGGAGCTTGTTCCTGCAAAAAGAAGAAACCAGAAGCCGACTGTAAAGACAACTGTTGATAAAAACACAATTATCATGCTGCCTGTAAAACTTTCTCCTGACACTTGCTATGCGACAGATGGAATGAAAATCACTCTTTCAAAGGCAAAATAAATCTGGCTGCCGGTGTTGGATAAATTTGAAAAGAAAACAGATTGAAAAATAAAGCACGCGTCATTATAATTGTCTATTATGACTGCAAACGAATTACGCTCAAAATATATTGAGTTCTTTAAGAGTAAAAATCACGTTGAAATTTCTGGACAGTCCTTGATTCCAGAAAATGATCCATCGGTTTTATTTACAACTGCCGGGATGCATCCGCTTGTTCCGTATCTTTTAGGTGAAAAACATCCTTCTGGAACACGCCTCACAGATTATCAGAAATGTATCCGCACAGGTGATATTGATGAAGTTGGTGACCCGAGCCATCTTACTTGTTTTGAAATGCTTGGAAACTGGTCCTTGGGCGATTATTTTAAGAAAGAATCAATCGGATTTTCTTATGAATTCCTTACAAGCCCGAAATGGCTGGGGCTTGACCCGCGAAAAATTTCTGTAACAGTTTTTGCCGGGGATGACAATGCTCCGCGCGATGAGGAAGCTGCGTCTTACTGGAAAGAAAATGGAATGCCGGAAGACAAGATTGCATATCTTCCTGCAAGTGACAACTGGTGGGCTGCAGGTCCTACAGGTCCATGCGGTCCTGATACGGAAATTTTCTACTGGGTTGGCGAGGGGCTTCCGCCGGCCGGCTCAAACAAAGGTACAGACAGCGAAAACTGGATGGAAATCTGGAACAATGTTTTTATGCAGTACAACCGCGTTGATGAAAAGACCCTTGTGCCGCTTCCAAAGAAAAATGTTGATACAGGAATGGGGCTTGAGCGCACAAACTGTATCTTGCAGGGAAAAACTTCTGTTTATCTTACAGAGGTTTTCCAGCCAATCATTGCAAAAATAGAGGAGCTTTCTTCATATAAATACGGCGCAGACGCAGAAAAAGACAAAAGCGTGCGAATTATTGCAGATCATAGCCGTGCTTCTGTCTTTATTCTTGGTGACCAGAAAGGTGTTTCTCCTTCAAATGTCGGTGCGGGCTACGTTCTTCGCCGTCTGATTAGGCGTGCGGTTCGGCACGGAATGAAACTTGGAATAGAAAAGGAATTCCTTGCTGAGATTGCCGCGGTTGTAATCGAAAATTTCAGGAACGCTTATCCTGAGCTTGAGCAGAACAAGGAAAAGATTTCCCGCGAGCTTACTGCCGAGGAGGCAAAATTCCGCACAACGCTTAAAAAAGGCGAGGCTGAATTCCAGAAACTTCTTCCAAATCTTATGAAAAATCCAAAAAAGATTATTTCTGGAAAGGTCGCATACAATCTTTACGAAACATATGGCTATCCGCTTGAACTTACCCAGGAGCTTGGGGCGGAAAATGGATTTACCGTTGATGTTGAAGGATTTATGGCGGCGGAAAAGAAGCATCAGGAGGCTTCAAAATCCCTTGATGCAGGAAAGGCAAAAGGTGGTCTTGCCGAGCAGTCTGACATCACAACAAAATACCACACGGCGACTCACTTGCTTCAGCAGGCTTTGGTTGACGTTCTTGGCGATGAGGTTTCCCAGAAAGGTTCGAACATAAACAACGAGCGTATGCGCTTTGACTTTACTTTCGGCCGCCCGATGACAAAAGAGGAGATCCAGAAGGTTGAGGACATTGTTAATGAAAAAATCAACGAGGATTTGCCGGTAACAATGGAAGTTATGCCGCTTGACCAGGCGAAGGCAGAAGGCGCGCGCGCTTTGTTCGTGAACAAATACGGCGAGCAGGTAAAAGTGTATACAATCGGCCGCGATGCAAAGAATGACTGGTATTCAAAGGAAGTTTGCGGCGGTCCTCACGTTCAGCATACGGCGCAGATTGGAAAATTCAAGATTGAAAAAGAGCAGTCTTCTTCTGCCGGCGTTCGTAGAATCAGGGCGACAATAAGCGGAGGACTTCCGCTGGATAAATAATATTTTTACAAAAAACCTGAAATTTTGTAACTATTTTTACATTTTGTTGGTTTTATGGTGTAAAATATTAGAAAATAAAAAAAAAGGATTTTATATATGAAACGTTTTGCAGTTGCATTTTTAGCTTTATTTATGTGTGCGGCAGTTTTTGCACAGAACGATCTTCAGGTTCTTGCAGTGGTAAAACTTAACAAAAACGAATCGATTTCATTGAAGCAGATTAAAACTCGTGTTGAAATGTACGAAAAACAGAGGGGTTCTGTTCTTTCTGTTGATGATAGAAAGAAGGTTTTGGATGCTTTGATTCAGGAAAAACTGGTTCTTCAGGCCGCTCAGAAATCTGGAATCTCAATAACAGATAGTCAGGTTGAGCAGATTTTCCTTCAGCAGGTAAGCCAGCAGCTTCTTGGAAGAAACGCGACTCAGTCTGAGCTTGAGACTGTAATCAAGCAGCAGACAAATCTTTCGCTGGATGATTTTATGAAGCAGCAGATTGGAATGTCGGTTGCAGAATACAAGTCTTATCTTAAAAATCAGACATTGGTTCAGCAGTACATTCTTCATCAGCGTGAAAATGAGATTAAGTCGGTTGCCGCGACAGATGAGGAAATCCGCGCTTTTTATGAGCTGAACAAATCCCAGTTTGTATGGACTGATATGCTCAAGCTTTATATGGTTGTGATTCCAAAAGACAAGGACGCGGAAGCGGCCCGGGCAAAGGCGAATGACCTTTATAACAAGCTGAAGGATAAAAAACTTACAGTAAACCAGATGACCGTTGAGTCAAAAAAGGAAAATTCTGGATTCCAGTCTGGCGAGATGCTTATCAATAAAAATCAGGTGAGCGCGCAGCAGCTTGGAATTTCTTACAAGGAACTTCTTTCATTGTTTGAAAACAACGTTGGTCATTTTTCTAGCGTGGGCGAATTTGACACTCATTTTCAGTTTTATACAATCGTCAAAAAATATGATGCGAAGATGCTTTCTTTGAGCGATGTTGTTCAGCCTGATTCTACAACAACCGTTTATGATTATATCCGCAGTTCTTTGGGACAGCAGAAAGTTATGCAGTATTTTACAGTTGCGGCGCAGGATATTGCAAAGGAACTTGATACAGAGGCAAATGTTGAACGAAAAAAGACTGGTGACGCTTTGACAAAACTTCTTTCTTGGTAAGGCAGGGGGAATTTATGTCTAGAAGAATAAGCCGAATTCTTGCTTTTCAGGCTTTGTATTCGTGGGAAGTTGCCGGTGTTGATGTTGATGACTTGATTTCCTTTTCGTGGCTTGAGCGGGATGTTTTTGATGCTTCTGAAGTTGGTGAGGATTCTTCTGAGGAAGTAAAGTATTGTCTGCAGGAAAAGCAGATGAATCAGTTTGAAAAACTTGAACCCGTAAAAAAACAGGAAGTTTTTGATTACGCGCGGATTCTTGTAAAGGGAACTGTTGAAAATATCGGACAGATTGACGAGATTATAAAAAAACATCTTTCTTCAAAGTGGAAGATTGAACGCATTAATAAGGTTGCGCTTGCCGTAATCAGGATGAGCGTTTATTCTCTTCTTTATCAAAAGGATATTAATCCTAAAATTACAATCGATGAGGCTGTTGAAATTGTAAAGGATTATGGCGAAGATGAGACCCATAAATTTACAAATGCGATTCTCGATCATATCAGAAAAGAGCTTGCGGAGACAAACGCCTAAATGATAAAAAAATCGGTCAGAAATATTTTTTGCATTGCGCTAGCCGTGCTGTTTCTGCCGGTTTTTTTTTCGTGTTCAAACCATGCGGTTGAAAAATCAGTTTCTTCCGCTCTTGACCAGATTGATATTCTTATAAATCAGGAACAGTTTAAGGATGCCGAGCGGGAACTCGATAAGATTGAAAGAAAAAGTTACAGTTCCTGGGTTGAAATCGGGATTTTTAAGCGTTATTTAAGGATGGGTCTTTCTGAAAAGGCTGAAAAGACAATTGTCCGTGCAATCAAAAAAAATCCTAAAAATAATGAGCTAAATGCAGTCTATGCGCATTTTCTGATAAAAAACGGACGGATTGAAGAGTCGTTGTCGGTTGGAAAGAATCTTAAGGGCTCAAGATATGGCTCGGTTTATTCAGAGGCTGTTTTTAGGAATGTCATTGAAAAATCAAAAAAATCTGAGCTTGCAAAAATATTTTTGTCGCCGGAATATTTTCCGGTTTATTATGATGCGTATGTCGGCTCAAAAGATTCCGAATGGCTAAGAAACTGCGCGCTTTTAAGGCTTGCGCAAGGCTCGTATGAAGGTGCCGCTGAAATCCATCCGGGAAGCCAGAATATTCTGGAGGCGAACGATGGATATTTCTGGGCGCTTGTGCTGTATGATGCTTCCCGTTTTGGCGAGGCAGTGGATTACGGCAATGCCGCGATTTCTTTGGCGGATTCGCGGACAGGAAAGGCAAGGAATTTGGTTACTGTTTCGGAAATGAGCGCTCTTTTGCAGGATTCGTATATTTGGCTCGGGGATTCAGAAACTGCGGAGGCGATAAGGCGTAATTACCTTGATTCGGTTGAGGATTCCGGGGGAAATTTTGTTCTTTCGGAAAATGAACATGCGGAAAATGATTTTCTGCCGCCAATTTTTGTGAACAGCGCAAAGTGGGCTAGGGATTCCGGCGATGAAGGCCGTGCGGTTCTGCTTCTTAGGTTTTGTGTTGAGAACTGGCCGGATTATGTTCCTGGACTTACTTCCTATGCGGATTTTGCCTACAATTCAAGTTTGCCTCAAAAAACTGAATTTACACAGCTGCAACTTAGGGACAGGGGCTTGGCTTCGCTTGAGATGGAGCGTTATGACAGCCGCCCGAAAATTCCTTTGAGCGACGCACTTGTTCGGATTGACGAAAGTCTTGCCCGGAAAAAATCACCGCTGCTTTTGGTTGCCCGCCTTGATTTAAAGTATAAAGTTGACAAGACATTTACGGAAACTGAAAAAATAGCCGATGTCTGGAAAGTCCTGGAGAAAAATGCTGTTTCTCCGTCAGTGTATCCGGAGATTCTTGTTGAATATGCGTTGAATTTTCTTTTGACTTCAAAGCAGACCGGCGAGGCGTGGAAACTTTTTTATAAATATATTTCTGCAAAATATGAAATTGCGTGCGACAACGATTTTTGGACAAATGTTGTAAAAAAGGTCAATGTTTTTTCTTCTGCGGAAATTGAGTATGCGTTTTATTTTTCTGCGTTGGCCGGAAGAAATTCCGATTCTGTCCGGCTTGGAGAGTATTGTGTTTTTGAGGATGATGAAAAAAAATATGTGAATGTCTCTGCGGGCGATACGGCTGCTATGAATCTGGCGCTTATTTATAATTCTCTTGGGCAAAAATCTGATGCCCTGGAATTGTACAAAAAAGTGAATGGACGAAGCTCGGAAAAAAACATCAAGGCTCTTGCGATGTACAGGATGGCGCTGATTTATCTTGATTCAAATGACATGAAAAATGCAAGAATCTGCGCGGAATACAGTTCAACTTTGAATCCGAAAAGTGCTGATGCAAAACTTCTGGTTACAAAAATAAAGGCTGGCGTTAAATAAAAAAAGCAGACAAATCCGCAAAATGCAAATCAGTCTGCCTTTTTTTTCGGTTTAAAAAACTACTCGATAACGGCTATAACATCGCTCATGCGAAGAATAAGATAGTCCTCACCGTCAAGTTTAACCTGTGTTCCTGCGTACTTGTCGTACATGATGCGGTCACCATTTTTTACTGTGATTTTATCTTCTTCAGTGCCAGGACCAACTTCTACAACTGTAGCTGTCTGGGTTTTTTCCTGTGCTCCTTCTGGAATGTAGAGTCCGCTTGCTGTTTTTGTTTCAGCAACATCATTTTTTACAAGAATTCTGTCTGCTAAAGGTTTGATTTTCATTCTATTTTGCTCCTATTTTGGAAAATAATTTCTTTTTCTATCATCAAATATAAGAAAATCACTATTGAATCGTCAACAAAAAAATGAAAAAAATGTGTTGTGTGGGTAAAAATTACCCAATTTTGCACTGAATTTTTAAAGGTGGGGAAAAATTACGCAGTTTCTTTTTTAAATAACCTGAATGTAGAGCTTTATTGGTTTATTTTTTCAGGGGAAAAACTCGGAGTTAGGGTTAAATATTAAAGTTTTTGTTTTTTTTCTGACTTGGCACGGTTCTTGCATAATATATAGTGTAGATTATTTTTGGAGGCCAAAGTTATGACAGACAGCACGATTTCAATGTATCTTAAAGAAATCAATAAGATTCCACTTCTTTCTTATGAGGAAGAAACTGAATTGGCAAAGAAAGCCGCCGCCGGTGATAAGGTTGCAAAAAACAAGATTGTGAACGCGAACCTAAGATTTGTTGTGAATGTCGCCAAAAAATATCAGAAAAAAGGTCTTGAGCTTGAGGATCTTATAAGCGAAGGAAATATTGGTCTTTTGACCGCAATTGATAAATTCGATGTGACAAAAGGTTACCATTTTATTTCGTATGCTGTCTGGTGGATTCGTCAGTCAATTCTTAAGGCAATCTGCGAAAAAAGCCGGGCAATCCGCCTGCCTCAGAATAGGGCGAATGAGCTTGTGCAGATTGAGCACGCAAAGAAAACTATCAAGGATAATCTTTCAGAAGAACAGGAATTTGCAGAAATTGCCGCGATGCTGAATATGGATGTTACCCATGTCCGCGAACTGGTTGAAATAAGCCGTGAGATGGCTTCGCTTGACGCGGAGATTTCCGGAAAAGATAATTCAACTATAACTTTGGGTTCAATGATTGAAGATACAACTAACGGTCAGCCTGAAGATATGGTGATAAATAAAGAAATGCAGAAAGATATAGACAAAGTTCTTTCAACATTAAAACCTGCGGAGGCAGAGGTTCTTAGAATGCGTTACGGAATTGGAGTTGAAAGACCAATGTCGTTAAAAGAAATCGGTGATAAATTCAATCTTACAAAAGAGCGAATCCGCCAGATTGAAAAGCACGCGTTGGTTAGAATGCAGCATCCGACACGTACCCGACGTCTGGAATGTTATGTTGCTTAGTCCAAAAGACTTTTTGTGTATTCAAAGGCATCATTTCTGGCTTGAACAAGAATGTCGTGGTCGCGGATGATGTCTGCGATTCCAAGGGAAAGGTTTCCTGCCTGGGCGGTTCCGGTGATTTCGCCGGGACCTCTTAATTTTAAATCCTGGTTTGCGATTATAAAACCGTCTGTGTTCTGGCGGAGAACTCTCATGCGTTCAATTCCGGTTTCTGTGATTTTTTTGCTGTAAATAAGGAAACAGAATGACTGCGCGTTTCCACGGCCGACTCTTCCGCGTAACTGGTGAAGCTGGGCTAGTCCGAATCTGTCAGCCTGCTCGATTACAATGCAGCTTGCGTTCGGAACGTCTACGCCGACTTCAATTACTGTGGTTGCCGCCAAAACTTGTATTTTTCCGCTTTGAAAATCTTTTAGAATCTGAATCTGCTCTTCTTCCTCAATTTTAGAATGAAGAAGCGCGCATTTGTACTCCGGATAAATATTTTTTGCAAGATTTTCAAAATTTTCTTCCGCGGATTTTATGTCCTGAATTTCACCGTTTTCGTTCTCTGAATTTATTGCAGGATAGACAAAATACGCCTGATGTCCCATTTTCAGCTGATTCCTTACGGCTTCGTATGCGTTGCGTTCGTTTCCTTCCTTTACAAGATACGTTTGGACTGGTTTTCTGCCTTCCGGCATTGTTCTGATTACGCTTACGTCCAGATCGCCAAAAACTGTAAGGGCAAGCGTCTGCGGAATCGGGGTCGCGCTCATCATCAGAAGATGTGGCTCAAAAGCAATCTGAGGTTCTGTTTCCATGTGCCGGCCTTTTTCAAGGATTGACTGCCGCTGTATAACGCCGAAGCGGTGCTGCTCGTCAATAATGGCAAGCTGTAAATCGTTGTAGACAACCTGCTTGCTGAAAAGCGCGTGCGTTCCGATTACTATATTTATTTCACCTGATTTTAGCGCATTTAAAAGCCGTGTCCTTCCGGCACTTTTTACGTTTCCTGTAAGAAATGCGACATTTATTCCAAGCGGTTCAAGAAGTTTTGCCGCCGACTCTGCGTGCTGGCGTGCAAGAATTTCTGTCGGCGCCATAAACGCGCATTGGCCTTTCCAGTTTATTATCCGCAGGCAGGCGAAAAATGCCACAAGAGTTTTTCCTGAGCCTACATCGCCCTGCAGAAGCCGCTGCATTGTAAAAGGAATTTTTTTTGTGGAGGTTTTTCCGTTTTGCAGAGCCGCTCGTTCCTGGAAGCCCCTGTCAATGTCCTTGTTCATCTGGCTTATTACAAAAATCTGGTCCCTCGTGAGTTTAAATGGAAGTCGTTCAAAAAGTTCCTGCTGAAGCGGCGAAAGGTTCTTCAGAAATTCAGATTTTTCCTGCTCAGAAAGTTCTTTTCCGCTCTGATTCCACTGTTCAATTCCATTCTGTTTTGCTTCTTCCAGATTCGCGGCTGGGATTGCCCCCTTGTGTCTGAACGCTCGTTCCGCAATCGCCTTTTGAAAATAAAAGAGTTCCTCGTAAATCAAGGTTTTTCTTGCTTTTTGAATTTCTTCTGGTGTCTGGCTTAGGTGGATAAACTTTATTGCGTCTTTTTTTGGAAGAAGATTCTGCTTTTTTATGTATTTTTCCGGCAGGTTGTCATCGATTCCGATGTCGTACTGTTTTATTGCCGCCAGAACCGCTTTTCTGACAGTTTTTTGCGTAAGTCCTTCTGTAAGCGGATAAATAGGAAGAATTCCTGAGTCCGGCAAGGGCTGGTTTTCAAAATCTTCAAGGTTTCCGCTTTCGGAAAGTTTTGTGGCATCAAAATCTGTGCTTTGAATCTGTCCGTATTTTACGGTAAAAGTTCCTGTTACGGCGATAATGCATCCGACCGGGAGCGAATGTTGCAAAAAAGTCCTGTTGAATGCAATCAGGCTTGCGGAGGCTGTTCCATCTGAAATGATTATTTTTAGTGTACGCATCCGTCCATAGCCAAAAAATTCGTGGGCGGTAACCTGCGCGGCTGTATGGACTTTTGCGGATTCAAATTTTGCGATAGGATTCCGCGTCCGGCGGTCTTCGTAGTTTCTTGGATAAAATTTTAAAATGTCGCTTACGGTAAAAATGTTCAGTTTTGCAAACAGTTTTTCTGCTGCAGGACCGACACCAGAAAGAGAGGCTACAGGAGTTTTTATTTCATCCAGTTTCATTTTGCTAAGATTTTAAAAAGGAATGTAATTAACAAACACTAAGAGTATTCTTAACAGGAAAGAAGAAACAAGAAGAATCAGAAGCAGCGCGATTGAATCGACTAAAAGCGCTGTCTTGTATGAAATATTTTTTCCGCCTGTAAGAAAACTGCAGATTTTAAAAACCATATTTCTGATTGCGTCATCAAAACGCTGCCAGGGAGAATTGTACTGGTTGCTCGACTTGCTGAAAACTGAAACAAGATAGCGTACAAAGAAAATCAGCATTATCACAGTGATTATTGAAGAGCCGATTGACCACACAATATTGATAAGATTTGCTAAAATCATGCTTAGCGAAATGTATCCGGACGCGCTGACGTTTGTTAAAATTGAAGAAAACACGTAAAGCACGCCGATTGCGACCATTGCGGTAAAATCAATCATTCCAATCCGGAGCGGAAGTCTTGAGAAAAGATTCAGGTACGGGTCGCAGATTGAGGAAAGGAATTTTCCGACTGCGCTGTAATTCAGCGACGGAATCCATGTTAAAATAATTCTGAAAAAACAAAGTGTTGAGTACAAGGAAACTGCGCCGGCGGCTGTATTAATAAGTATTCTTAACATAAATCATCCTATTCAGACCAGACTTCCTTGACGAAATCCAAATCTTTTATTTTTGTAAGAACTTCGGGAGTTGCGGAACACGTAAGCGAGCTGTTCGCTTTGACAATGTATGCGCCATTTAAAGTATCTACATGAAAATATACTGAACAATTGCCTGTTGTGCCAAATAAAAAATCCTTCATTTTTGCAATATCGCGTTCAGAATTAAAATTATTTTCCAGGGAAATATGGACTTCATGGATTGAGTGCTGCTTAAGGCTGTTGATGTCCTCTATGCTTTCCACGATGAAGCTTGGCTCTTCGCGCGAACCGTCAACTCTTCCTTTAAAGGCGTAGATATTTCCGTCCTGAACCTGACTTTTGAGCGTTTCCCATGTTTTTGGGAAGAAAGTCATATCAATTTCGCCGTCGTAATCCTGAAGCTTGGCAAAAGCCATATTTGTAGCCTTTTTTGTTACAATCGGATGGAGGTTATGCAGGAATCCAAGGACTGTGTAGATTTTTCCGGAATTTCTTTTTTGCCAGACATCATTTTCGGTAAAACTTGCCTTTAGCGCTTTGTCTTCTGCGGCCGCACGTTCCATTGTCTTTGAGGTTAGCGTAACACAGTTTTTTATGACTTTTTCAAAATCGCCAAGCGGGTGTCCGGAAACGTAAGTTCCTATGATTTCTTTTTCAATATTCAGTTTTTCAAAAGTCGGAAGGTCCGGAAGTTCCTCAAATTCAAAGTCAGCGTAGACTTTTTCATCAGTGTCGCCGAACAGATCTCCCTGCCCGTTGTCCGTTCCGTTTATTTTGTCCTGAACGTAAGTTATCGCTCTTTCCATATTCGCGGTAAGGGTCGGGCGGTTTTTTCCAAGTTTATCGAATGCTCCTGTTTTTATGCAGACTTCAATCGCTTTTGAATTTATAAGAGTTTTTTTCATTTCGCGGCCGGTTTCTTCATCTTTTGTTACAGATTGAAGAGGAAGGCAACGTTCAAGAAAATCAATGAACGATTTGTAAGGCCCGTGTTCCTCGCGCTCTTTTACGATTGCGTCCGCGGCTTCTTTTCCCATTCCTTTCATTCCGCGCAGCGCGAAAATTATGTGGTCGCCCACAGCATCAAATTCTGAATAAGAGGCGTTTATGTCCGGCGGGTCAATTTTTAGCCCCATTCGCTTTGCTTCTGCAATGTAGATAGAAACTCCGTCTGTTGTGGAAATTTCGTTTGTAAGGTTTGCCGCCATAAATGCCGCAGGATAATGACATTTTAGCCATCCTGTCCGGTAGGCAAGAACGGTGTAGGCGGCCGCATGGGATTTGTTGAATCCGTATCCGGCAAAAGGAACCATGATTTCAAAAATATCCGCGGCGTGTTTTTCGGAGAATCCCTGTTTTATCGCGCCTTCTATAAATTCCTTTTTTTTGCCCATCAGGACTTCCGGCTTCTTTTTACCCATTGCACGGCGGAGCATATCTGCCGCGCCAAGTGAAAATCCCGCGATTTTTTGGGAAACTTGCATAACCTGTTCCTGGTAAACCATAACGCCGTAAGTTTCCTTTAAAAGACCTTCAAGGCATGGGTCAGGATAATGGATTGTTTCCGGCTTCCATTTTCCTTCAATATATTGAGGAATGTAATCCATTGGACCCGGGCGGTAAAGCGCGTTCAAGGCAACAAGCTCTTCTATGCAGCGCGGCGCAACCTGACGCAGAATTTTCTGCATTCCCGGAGATTCAAACTGAAACACTGCAACGGAATCGCCTTTATCAAAAAGGTCGAAAGTTTCGCTGTCTGTTTCGCTTACATTCGCAGTAAGGAACGTAGGTTCTTCCGGTTTTTTATGCCGGTTTACAATATCTTCCGCATAGCGGATAAGGGAAAGCGTTTTTAGTCCAAGGTAGTCGAATTTTACAAGTCCGCACGGCTCGATAATATCCATTGTGTACTGAACGCCGACCTCGCCTGTTTTTGCATCCTTAAAGACCGGAGCCCAGTCTGGAAGCGCGGTAAGCCCGATAACCATTCCGGAGGCATGAAGACCTGTGTTGCGGTTCATTCCTTCCAGTTTTTTGCATAGTGCAATCCAGCGTTCAAAAACATCTTTGTCCAGCCCGATTGTGGCTTCTGGATTTTCACGCACGGCGATAAGCTTGCCACCGTCCGGGAATTTTTCTGTTGGCGGCTCAAAGGCATTCTTCAGTTTTGCTTTTGGTGAGTCTGGAATGCACGCTTTTACTTTTGCAACAATCGAAAGAGGAATATTTAAAATTCTTCCCACATCGGCAAGGCAGTTCTTTGGCTTTAATGTTCCGAATGTGACAATATGGCCAACCTGCGGGTCACCGTAAAGGTCGCGCGTGTGCTGGATAATATCTTGTCTGTAGTCGAAATCCATGTCAACGTCAAAATCCGGCATGGAAACACGTTCTGGATTCAAAAATCGTTCAAAAATCAGATTAAAGCGGAACGGGTCAATGTCCGTGATTCCCATTGAATATGCAACCAGCGAACCCGCGCCGGAACCTCGTCCAGGACCAATCGGTATGTAAGGTTTTGGCTTATTGTTAACGTTGTCCCAAGTTGATTTTGCCCAGTTGATAAATTCCCATACAATAAGGAAGTAGCCGGAAAAGCCCATCTTAAAGATGATTCCAAGCTCGTATTCTGCGCGGTCGCGGATTTTCGGGGTGATTTCCGGGTAACGTTCGCGCAGACCCTTTTCTACAATTGAACGAACAAAGTCGTCCTGATTTTTTGTGTAGTCCTCATGTGTCTGGAATTCTTTTGGAAGCTCAAAACGCGGCAGACAGCCCTTTAGTTCCGGTGTTGAATACTGGTGAATCGTAAGATTGCACATATTCGCGATTTTGATTGTGTTCTCGTACGCTTCTGGAATGTCTGGAAAGAGCATTTTCATCTCTTCTTCTGACTTAAAGTACCATTCAGAGATTCTGTTTGCACCGCCCATGCTTTTTGCCGCGCTTTCCGGCGCGTCCAGCAGAGTTTTTCGCCCGATGCAGTTCAATGCAAGCTGGGCTTCGGAATCTTCCTTGTTTATGTAGTGTATATCGTTTGTGACAACAAGAGGAATATCCAGTTTGCGCGCGATTTTTATCATTCCTTCCGCGGCAATTTTTTCTTCCGGCAGCCCATGATCCTGGATTTCAATGTAATAATGATCCGGCCCGAAAAGCTCCTTGTAGCGTCGTGCCACATTTTCCGCATCCTCCATGTTTCCGTTCAGAACTGCCTGGGGAAGCTCTCCGGCAACGCACGCAGAAAGGCAGATGATTCCTTCGTGGTATTCCTTTAGCATTTCAAAGTCAATGCGCGGCTTTCCGTAATAAAGCGAGTCTTCGTCGCAAAACGCACGGGAATTCAGCCAGCACATATTTTTATAGCCGGTATCGTTTTCGCAAAGAAGGATAAGGTGGTAACTGTGCTTTCCGTAGCGTGTATTCTGTTTTTTCTGGTGGTCTTCTGTGCAGTAAAATTCGCATCCGACAATCGGGTTGATTCCGTTCGCATGGCAGATATGCTCAAAATTCAAGACTCCGAACATATTTCCGTGGTCAGTAAGCGCAAGCGCCGGCATATTCAGCTGTTTTGCGCGTGCTATCAAAGAGTCAAGTTTTGCGCAGCCGTCTAAAAGCGAATAATCCGAGTGAACGTGAAGATGAACAAAATTAGAAACCGGAGTTCCTTCCGGCGCCGGGTCAAAAATATGAATATCTGCCAATTAAATTCTCCTTTTGGGTTTTTATGGCTATATTGTAAACATTTTGACTATCATCAAGTGATAGCAAGAAAATATATTGAATTTGATATAATTTTATATTTTTATTGCAATTTTTTTAGCAGTGCGGTCAATCCCATTTCCAAATCGTTGAAAGTCTCGTCAAAATTTCCTGTGTACCATGGATCGGCGATGTCTTTGTCTTTTCCGGCGAACGTTAAAAGAAGTTTTACCTTGTCGTCCGGGTCTTTGTTCCATTCCCGCTGCATATAGTACATATTTTCCATGTCCATTCCAACAAGAATATCGAAATTTGAATAATCTTCCGGTGTTATGCGGCGTGCCCTGCGTTTTGTAAAAGGAACACCCATCTGCGAAAGTTTTTCTTTTGCGCCGCGGTGCATATCGTTCCCGATTTCCTCGTTGCTGGTTGCCGCCGATTCAATTAAAAAATCATTCTCACGCCCGGCATCCTTGACCATCTTTTTGAACATAAACTCCGCCATTGGCGAACGGCAAATATTTCCATGACAAACAAACAGAATCTTTTTCATAAGAAAAGTTTACCATAAATGGAAGATTTTTAGAACTTTTTATTGTTCAAAATGGATATGTTTCTATTTTTCCAAGATGTGCAGATATTCAACAGTTGTGCTTGCTTTGTTAAAACGATTGGAATCGGCCTTGAACCGCTGATAATCTGTCTGTGCTAAATCGTAACGTCCGTATTTCTGCATAATGCTTTTAACATTATCGACACTCATCAAGCCCTCGTTATTGTAAGAAAGAAAAATATATTTGAAATTTGCATTTTTTATTAGATTTTCAAATTCTTCCTTTACACTTGATGCCGAACAGTATTTTGAACGGGTGTATTCACGCAGTCCAGTTTTTCCTTTTGGAATAAAAGGCTTATATTCTGCTATTGTGTTCAAGAGATGATAATTTGCTCCGTATTGTCGCGAATTATAAGGTGGGTCAAGATATAAAATGTCTCCGGATATTTTTTTTATTAACTCATTTGCGTCACATCTTTCAACTCTATGCTCGTTGTCATTAAACTCAAAGTTTGCAGGCTCTAAAACCATTTGTTTTTGGGCAGATTTCTTCAGATTTTTCAGATATGCGCCATAAACGCTTGCCGTATTTGCAACTTTGTCAGCGCTTTCTAAAAGGCTTGCAAGCAAAAAATAATACATATTCTGATTTATTTTTCCAGTATTTTTCCATTCTTCTATTTTTATGCGGATTGAATCAATTTTTTTTCCGTTTTCATCAGAAAAATATTGCCTCTCTCCATTGCCTCCAAGACAGTAATTTTTATATATAAAACCATTTTCGCAAGAAGAAATCGAATTTAATTCAGATAAAAAATTATAAAATCGTCTTTTCTTACACGGCAGCCATCTGCCATCAT
>CAVGBY010000011.1:0-2944 GCA_963627355.1 uncultured Prevotella sp.
GATTTTTTTTCATCTTTTTTAAAAAGAACATAATTTTTAGAAGAGATAATCCTTCCGTTCTGGTCATAAAGAATCTCATGCTTTTCGTTGTCAGAGCAGATAGTACCCGCAAAAGGTTTTGACCCATCAGAATATTCAAATTTCTGGAAATCAATAATTTTTGAAGAAGAAATTCCACCGGAAATATCCCAGTTCTCTTTTTTTACAAGCCGCATTTTTTCATCATAATAATATCTTACAGTTTTTTTTCCATCGGAATTTACAAGAATTCTGCCATCCCCTGTTTTCTGCACAGAAAGATTTTCCTCATCACAAGAATAAAGGGAAAGTGATTTGTCTTCATTAAGATATGTTTTTTCCGGGACAGGATTTTCCTCCGCTGAATTTCTTAAAATTGAACCTGCGATTTCGTCAATTTCCGCCGCATCTGAATTTTGGAGCTGCCCAGAAATCGCAGAATATTTTTCCGGAGCACGGACTGAAAAAATATTTCCGCCAAAAAAAAGTTCCCGGATCCACTTTCCGTCATCCGCGGAAGAATCGTAATCCTGATATGAAAAAGAAATTTCCGGAATCTCAAATCCTAGAAATTCACCGAGCGGAACAGGTCCCTGGTCAAAAGTCCACACCGGAAGGCTCAAAAAATCCGTCCACGCCCTGATTTTTAAATTCTGGGCGTTCAGCAAAGCGGCAGAAAAAAATAAAAATACGGTAAAAATTCTGGCGTTTTTTTTCAAATCGTTAAAGTCCTAAAAAGTCGTCAATATATTTAGCCGCAGAAAAACGTGAAATATTCTCGTATTTTTCGCCGTTGCACACAAAAGCGACAGGAATTCCAAGTTCTTTTCCAATTCCAATAGCCACGCCGCCTTTTGCAGTCGAATCATACTTTGTCAGAATCACCGCATCAAGTTTTACCGCCTCGTTAAAAACTTCCGCCTGACGCAAAGCATTCTGCCCGGTTGTAGAATCTATCACAAGAATTTTTTTATAGCAGCCGCCGCTCGCCTTCTGCGAACAGATTTTGTCAATTTTCTGAAGCTCCTTTACAAGATTTTCCTTATTGTGAAGCCGCCCTGCCGTATCCGCCAGCACAAGACCGTTCCCTTTTGCCGCACACGCTTCCGCCGCATCAAAAACAACAGCCGCCGGATCAGAGCCATGCTGGTGGCTTACAACACGTATTCCAAGGCGTTCCCCATGAAGGTTCAGCTGTTCAATCGCGGCAGCCCTAAAAGTGTCTGCGGAAGCCATAACAACGTTTTCTACACCGCTTTTCTTAAAGAAATTGGCAAGCTTTGCGACACTGGTGGTTTTTCCAACGCCGTTAACGCCAAGAACCATCCATATATTCGTTCCTTCAGGATTCGGGGCAAGCTCAGTTTCCTTTACAAATTCAAGAAGCATTTTTTTCAGCTCAAGTTTTACATCATGCTCATCGGAAAGATGCTCTTTTTTACAGATTTCCTCCAGCCGGGAAGAAAGTTCAAACGCAGTTTTCGCGCCGACATCGCCTTCAATAAGACTGTCCGCAAGCTCGTCAAAAAAATCCGAAGAAAGCTGGTTTCCCTTAAAAAGCCGTTTTATTTTATCCTTAAAAGATTCTTTTTCCATTTTATGCTCCATTTTCCTGTCCGATATTTTTTCCGTCATCAGAATTTTCCGGTGCAATCTGCAGATTATTTTCCCCGGAATTTAATTTTTCAAGTTTTTCATTTTCAATCTGCTGAAGAACAATCTGTTTTTCTTTTTTGCTTAAAGTTTTTGCTGTTTTTGGAAGAACATTTTCCGCCGCGACAAGATACCTTATCAGCTCGTACACAAAAAATGCGCCGGCAGTCGCAGAAACTCCGAGCATCACATTCGAGGCAGTCTGCCAGTTTTTTGCGTCCTCGTAGGAAATATCAACCTTGCTGTTGTACGCCTGGCTTTTTGCATAAGAATTTCCGTACACATAAAAAGTCGGAAGCAAGGAAACGATAAGGGCGCTGTAACTTGCGTACATCCAGCGCCGGCGTTTTTCAATATAATCGCTGCGGTCAAAAGGTTTTGCGTTTACAGAAAGAAATTCCCCATCCTTCAATAGTTTTGCAGGAATCAAGAAATTAACGGAACTTCCGTCTGAATCCAAAAAATGACCTAGAACATCCTTGTTATTGACTTTTATTGTTCCAAAAGGATTTTCAGGAGTCACCGAGCCGCCAAAAATTCCATTTCCAAAAATATCCCCGGAATAAGGTTTTGCAAGACGGACTTTCACCGCGCCGTTCTGGGTTTCCTTCATCTCCACATCAATCTTAAAATTCCTGCTTCCAGAAAATCCGTAGCTGGAAGAAACCGTGTCAAATCCATCAGAGGCAAACGTAACAGTATGCACGCCACTCTGAACAAGAATAGGACGCGAAATATTCCTGTACACAATTCCGTCAATTGTGACAACAAGTTTCTCCAATGCAGCCTCAGGAGAAACAGAAATATCCAGCATAACCGGCATACTGTCCGCAATCCTTGGTGTTATCTGAAGCGCAAGCGAAATCGCCAGCAGCCTCAAATCTTCAATCGAACCCACATCCATCGCTCTGCCTACAACACGACCGCCCGGATATTGATACAAGGAAACCGCGCACGAAACATAAGAACCGTAAATTGTAACCGTTCCAGTAAGAAGCCCGTTTATGCTTGCATCAACACACGCTTTCTCGAACGCATAGGAAGAATACCCCTGGGCACGCTTTTCCTCCCCGGCATCAAAAAGTCTGCTAAAATCATTCTGGTAAAGAACAACATTTTCCACCACCGGCGTATCGCTGGATTTTTTTGCCATTTCCTTAAAAAGCTCAGAAAAAGAATTCTTTTCCTTCCGTTCCTCAACAACAAGACCTTCATCAATCTGTTTTTTGCGTATCTCGTCCGCCTCAATCTGCAAGGCGTATTTTTCGTTCTC
>CAVGBY010000011.1:2954-6750 GCA_963627355.1 uncultured Prevotella sp.
TTTTACTTCCAGAAGATTCTCGTCAATTTTTTTCTGAATCTCGGCGATTTTGCTGTCCGCTTCCTTAAGTTTTATCTTTAATTTTTTGGAAGAATAATCGTTCAAAAGAACAGAATCCCTTGTCTTTACTTCCTTAGAAAGCTGAAGAAACAGATCAATCCGCGACTTCTGAAAAGTGTACAGCGAACGGTCAAGCTTTTCCCGCCCACGCGGAATACGCTCAAGATTTTCCGCAAGCTGCTCCAAAACCAAAGTCGGAAGCGTTGTAGTTATTGAGCCAACCGCCGCAGAATCGTTTTTTTGTGACAAAGTAAATTTTTCCGCCGCCAAAGTCCATTTTTTTTCAGTTCCGGCGGCAGACACCGGAAAAACAGAAAAAATAAAAACAGACAAGGCAAAACCAGAGAAAATCAGTTTTCTGCAGAAAAAATTAAACGTCGTCGTCGCTAGCCCCTGAATCCATCGGAAGCCCCTTCCACTGCGCAAGAAGATAAGCATCCATAAATTGATCAATATCGCCGTCCATCACAGCCTGAATATTTCCGGTCTCGCATTTTGTGCGGTGGTCTTTTACCATCGTATACGGCTGAAAAACATAGGAGCGGATCTGGTTTCCCCAGGAAATATCCTTTTTTTCCGCGCCGAATTTGGCGTTCTCCTTTTCTTTCTGCTCGCGGTAATATTCGTAAAGCCGGGCGCGCAGCATGCTCATACAAGCCTGACGATTAAAAATCTGGCTGCGCTCGCTCTGGCAGGCAACAACAATTCCAGTAGGAATATGCGTAAAACGCACCGCGGAATCAGTCTTGTTCACGTGCTGACCGCCCTTTCCGCCCGCGCGGTAAGTGTCAACCCGCAAATCTTCCGGCCGGATCTCAACCTCAATGGAATCATCCAGAACCGGAAAAACATAAACGCTCGCAAAAGACGTATGCCGGCGCGCATTCGCGTCAAAAGGTGAAATCCGCACAAGCCTGTGGATTCCAGCCTCGCCCTTTAAATGACCATAAACATAATCACCGTCAATCTGCAAAGTTACAGACTTTATTCCGCCTTCCGCCTCAAGCATATCAACAACTTCAATCTTAAAGCCATGCCGTTCAGCCCACCGGGTATACATACGGCAAAGCATCCTTGCCCAGTCCTCGGCCTCAGTTCCGCCAGCCCCGGCATGAATCGTAATAAACGCCGCAGAATCGTCAACCTCACCCGAAAGAAGGTTCAGCACATTCAGCTCATCAAATTTTTTCCGGGCTTTTTCAATCATCGAGCGGACCTCTTCCTCATCACCGGAATCCCCACTTTCCTCCGCAAGCTCGTACATCGCCTCAATATCGCCAAAATCGCCCAAAAGCTGCTTCCAAGGCTCAACACGGTTCTTAAGTTTTCTTATTTCCGCCATCACCTTCTCGGCTTTCTCATGGTCATCCCAAAAACCGTCCGCCTCTGTAAGTCTATTTTTTTCGTCAATCTTTTTCTGAATCACATCAGGCTCAAGGCGGCTCCAGACACCGTCAATATCTTCTTTCAGCTGCGCCATCGGCATTTTAAGTTCTTCGAGCATACATTTCTCTTTTTGTGTAAATATCTTCTTATTTTATAGTTTATTTTGCCTTTAGTAAACAATAGAATTGACAACGGAATTTTATAGAATTTAAAAGGGCGAAGCCTCGCCCTGCGCCTCAAACCTGCGGTTTTCGTCTACCCACTCTCCTAAGGGGCAAAACAAGTTTTTCCCCTTAAAAACCCCTTAAAAAAAACGCGGCCGGCTCCAAAAAATCCAGAGCCGGCCGCGAACAGTCCGCCAATAAGATGAGCAGACAGTTTTATTTATTGTTTATTATTCGCTTACTTTTGCATATACAGAAGAATCAGAAGCAAGTGCCTTTTCAACATAGAACTGTGTATCAACACCAGTTGCTGTAGACTTCTTAGCCTCAATAACTTTTGAGCAGTATGTTGTGTCTGCGCCGTATTCAAGCGCGACATCGCTTACTTCTGTTGTAGAAACAGTTACATAATCTAGGTAGTCAGCGCTTGTTGTTGTTTCAACTTTGTAAAGAGTGTAGTTGTAGTTTGCAACAGAATCAAGTTTAGAATCCTTTGCAATCTCTTCTTTTACAGTAACTTTTCCGGTTACATCGTCATATGTAACACTAAGATTAGTAACGTCTACTTCCGCAGAATTTACAGTTACATTTACAGTTTTTATAGAATCGAGTTTGCCTTCCTCTGATGTAACAAGTTTTATACAATAGTCGCCTGGCTCAAGATCTTTAATGTAAGTGATGTAAGAATCTTCATATCCATCGTAGTTTTCAAGTGTAAGTGGTGTAAAGGCAGAAAGCGCGTATTTTTCGCTATAATACATGCTTCTTCCATATGTCAATTTTACATAAGAAAGCGCAAGAGTCTGGTTTTTATCCCCTCTGGTAGAAACAATCTTAATATCATTTTCAAGGCCGTCAGTGCCACCTACATATTTTGTTACAGAAGGGGCCGTTCCGTTTGTCGTATCCTTAACACCATACAGAACACAATCAATAGAACTTCCGAATTTTGTTCCGTCAGTGTGAACTATATGATAAGAATATAGATAGGAATTATTTTCTTCAGTGTCTGTAATGTAGTAAAATTTAGCAAAACCACCAGCTCCATCAGATACCGGTTCTGTTTCCTTTACTTCCGCAGAAAGCGCGGTCCAAGTTGGATCAATAGCAGAACTTCTGTAAACCCTAAAGTTTCCAGCAGGGGAATAGTCGTTTGTAGCGCTAAGTTTTGCAGGAGTCCATACTACTATGACTTTATTTCGATCAGAGTCATCGCGCCGTGCAACAGCATCACGAATTTGACTTGATTCACCAATCACATCCGGAGTCAAAGAGCCAAGTTTTACAACAACACTCTTATAAAGTTCAGAAACAGAAGCTACTGTAAGAAGAATCTCTACTTCAGAAGAACCAGCAGCTGCCTTTTTAACTTCCGCCTTGTAGTCTTCCTTGTAGTTTTCAATAGTTGCAGTTTCGGCAACAGAATCACCTAAAGCGGCATACTCTCCCTTAGGAACAACTGCAAGTCCGTATTTAAATCCAGCAGTCGCCGGATATTCCGCATAAAAGTATCCGTCACTTATAGAAAGCTTTACATTTTCAGAAGCTTTTGTAACAAGTTTTTCGTAATATTTTTTGATAAAGTCTTTTCCAGAACCAGTTGGCTCTGCAGAGATTGCAGGCGAGCCTGCTGTAGGAACAACAGCCTTTACAGAAGCGCTGCCTTTTGAATTTTTTGCATATACAGTACGCTCAACAGCAGGGTCAGTACCGCTTATAGCCTCAACAATGTATTTATATTCTTTTCCGTCTGAAAGAACGTTGTTAGAGCTAGCCACATCCGCATAGCAAGTGACATCAGAAGTCAAAGTTCTTGCAACACTAGTAACGCCATCCTTAACTCTGTAGAGCTTATAGCCCTGAGCGCTTGTTACAGGCTCCCATGAAATGTAGTTTACGCCAGGGTATGCCTTTGCAGTAACACTAGGGGCATCCAAAGAATAAACTGTGTCAGTTCTTGCATCATAGTCAATAGACTCGCCGCAAGACACAAAACCAAAAACAGAAGCGGCAACAAAGCCGGTTCCCAAAAGTTTAAAGATTGTTTTTTTCACAAAAACCTCCGTAAATATTCAGAGAGTTCCTGCAAAGAACAAGACTTTTTAATTTAAAATAAAAAAAACTTGATCTTAAGCTGATAATGAACACTCTGATATTTGAATACTACCCCCCCCCCGCAATTTTTT
>CAVGBY010000011.1:6830-26404 GCA_963627355.1 uncultured Prevotella sp.
TTTGAATACTACCCCCCCCCCGCAATTTTTGTCAAGTACCCGCAAATAAAACTATTTTTTACCCTATTTTTTTTGACTTACAAAAAATCTGCTGTAAAATTAACGGTATCACAACTAAAGGCGGCGCTTTATGAAAGACGAAAAATTAAAAATCACATATCCGGACGGAAAAACCATAGAAGTTGAAAAAGGCACTACTGCCTCCGAGCTTGCAAAGAATTTTCAGGACAACGGACAGGTTCTTGCGTTCCGCATGAACAACAAAATCTACTCGCTGGAAAAAAGAATAAAATATTCGGCAAAAATCAAGCCTGTTTTTATAAACACAAAGGACGGCGCAAACATTTACCGGCGCTCGCTGTGCCTTCTGCTTGCGGCCGCGGCGCACAAACTCTACCCGGAATCAAAACTTCTTGTCGGTCACAGCCTTGGCTACGGCTATTACTACACTTTTGGAAACGGAAACAAAATCTGCGATGAAAATATCTCCCTCATCGAAAAAGAAATGCAGAAAATGGTCCGGCAGGACATTCCGATTGAAACCGACACAATCTCCTACAACGAGGCGGCCGCTCTTTTTGAAAACTTGGGCCTTGAAAAAACACGCAAACAGCTGAATTTTCTTGCCCCGCCACGGGTAAAAATCAACTCAATAGAAAATTTCAGCGACCTTTATTTTGGTCCTTTAGTTCTTTCAACAGGCGTTTTAAAGACTTTCGCGCTAAAACCGTATGGCGAAGGATTTTTGCTAAGATTCCCGAATTCCTCTGACCACAGCAGGCTTACAGAATTTGTAGACGAGCCAAAACTTTTTGAAATCTACAGCAAATATAAAAAATGGGGGCAAAGGCTCGGAATCACATCCGCCGCAGACCTGAACGAACTTATCGCAAAGCGAAAAATCAACGATTTTATTGACATCACAGAAACTTTCCAGGAAAAGAACATTGCGGAAATCGCGGACCAGATTGTCCAGAAAAAGACTGTACGCGTCGTTCTGATAGCAGGGCCTTCTTCTTCCGGAAAAACAACGACCTCAAAAAAACTTGCCCTTGAGCTTCTGGCAATGGGCTACACACCAAAGGTAATCAGCCTTGACAGTTATTACGTTGACCATTCGCGTACTCCAAAAGATGAAAACGGCGATCTGGACTTTGAATGTCTTGAGGCGCTTGACATCGAGCTTTTAAACCAGAATCTTGTTGACCTTTTTGCCGGAAAAGAAGTTGTAATCCCTACATACGATTTTCACAACGGAACTCAGGCTTTTGATGAAAAGAACAAGATGAGGCTTGCAGAAAACGAGATTCTGATTATGGAAGGAATCCACGGTCTGAATCCAAAACTTACGCCAAAAATTCCGGCCGAATATAAATTCAGAATTTATCTTTCCGCATTGACACAGCTGAACCTTGACGACCACAACCGGATTCCAACAAGCAACAACCGCCTTATCCGCAGAATTGTACGCGACTACCAGTTCCGCGGAAAATCAGCGGCAGGCACAATCGCAATGTGGCCTAGCGTGCAAAAAGGAGAGCAGCTGCATATTTTTCCGTTCCAGAACAATGCGGATGCCATTTTAAACACAGCATTAGACTACGAGCTTAGCGTGCTTAAAGTTTACGCTGAACCGCTTTTGCGATGCGTAACACCAAACGAGCCCGAATATTCAGACGCGTGCATGCTTCTTGCTTTCTTGGACAATTTTGCGACAATCGCGCCGACGCAGGTTCCTGTACGCTCAATAATCCGGGAATTCATAGGCGGCTCGGCGTTCCATTATTAATCGCCGTTGTCTTTTGAATGTTCCCGCGCATATTTTGCGGAAACAATTCCTCCTATGGTCTTTGTCTGCTTTCGTTTTTGGGCGGCTTTAAAATCTTCTTTCTGAAAATCCCGGAGCCGCTCAAGCGAATCCACGCTCTGCATTATTTTTTTTAGGACTTCCCGTTTCTGGTCAGAAACTATTTTTGCCTTGGCCATTTCCTTAAAAAGAAATTCGCTCTGGTTACGCACAAAAACCGAAAAATTGTTTGCCGCGACAATCTGGTTAAAATCTTTTGTGTCTTTTACCGACTGCTGCATGGATTTTTTTTGTTCCGCCAGCAGATCAAGCTTGTCCTGAATCTCTTTTTCTGCGGCAAGCGCCTTTCCAAGCTCGTTTTCAGCCTGAGACTGCTCAAATTTCTTTGCCTCAAGAATATCCTGAAGCTCAAACTTAAATTTCGCCATTTTCTACGGTTTCTTCAGGACTTTCTTTTGGAACGCAAGGCGCTTCAACATACTCTTCTTTTGGAATTTCTATTCCGGAAACAACGCTCAGCTTATCCAATGTGTCTTCCATTGTGCATTTTTCGTACTCATCCTGCTTTAAAAATTCCTCAATCTCGTCGTATTTATCAATCGCCTCATCAATCGCAGGGGAATCGCCTTTTGTGTACATTCCTGAATTTATCATAAGCGCATTGTTCTGATACAACGCCATAAGACCGCGGATTCTTGCATACGCTTTTTTTGTGGCAGGTCCTGTAACGCGGCGCTGAAGTCGGCTTATGGAAGGCAAGACATCCACCGCAGGATAATGATACGCCGACGCAAGTTTTCTGCTAAGAACTATATGTCCATCCAGAACACCGCGGACACAGTCCGCAATCGGGTCATCCATGTCATCACCGTCAACAAGAACGGCATAAAACGCAGTTATTGTCCCTTTTTCGCTTGTTCCAGTCCGTTCCATCAAAGCCGGAATCATGCTGTAAACGCTTGCCGGATATCCGCTGGCAGTCGGAGGCTCGCCGTTTGCAATCCCAATCTCAAGCTGGGCTTTTGCAAAGCGGGTAACATTGTCAACCATCATAAAAACGTCTTTTCCCTGGTCGCGGAAATATTCGGCAATCGCAGTGCATACATAGGCTGCCCTAAGACGGCAAATCGCCGGCTGGTCACCGGTCGCCACAACAACAACCGAACGTTTCATTCCCTCTTTTCCAAGGTCGTTATTTATAAAATCAAGAACCTCGCGGTTTCGTTCGCCAATAAGCCCCACAACATTTATCTCTGCGTCAGTGTTACGCGCAATCATTCCAAGCAAAGTTGATTTTCCTACGCCTGAGCCGGCAAAAATCCCGATTCGTTGACCTTTTCCGCAGGTAAGCATCGCATCAATTGAACGCACACCTGTTGTAATCCGCCTGTTTATCGGCTTTTTTTTCATCGGATCGGTCGGAATATTCAGAGCCGGATAATAAGTTTCCGGAACAAGTTCCCCCAGCCCATCGCAAGGCTTTCCGGTCGCATCAATTGTTCTTCCCAAAAGCGACATTCCAACCGGCACCTGAAGAGTTTTTCCAGAACCCACAACCTCACAGCCGACTTCTATTCCTTCAGTGTCGCCATACGGAGTCAAAAAGACTTCCTTTTTGTTAAGCCCTACAACTTCAGCAAAAATTTCTTTTCCGTTCTTGAATTTTATCGTGCATATCTCGCCGATCTGAGCCACAGGCCCGTTGCTGATAATCTGTTTTCCGCTTACCGCAGAAACATAGCCGATGTAGGCAATCGGGTCAAAAGATGAAACAGTTTCTATATATTTTGAAAAGTTGAATTCCATAATCACTCCGCAGAAGGAATGCCTGTATTCTTTTTAATCGTCTTGACCGGGGAAATTTCCATAATTTTATCTTCGAGCTCGCCAAGCTGACTTGAAATCCGCGCATCAATCGCGCCAAAATCTGTCTCAACAATACAGCCACCCTTTTCAACTGTAGAATCTTCAACAACAGTGATTCCCTGGATATTTTCAACACGCTTTATAAATTCATCAACATTCGCAGTGGAAAGCCGCAAATCCTCAAGGTTAACATGAAGCGTAACAACTCCGCGTGTCTTTACTTTTTTCAGTGCGGCAAGGACATTGCTCATAATTGTTGTCTTTTGTGTCTCAGAGATGATTTTCACAACTTTTCGGGTCATAAGAATCACAAGCTCTACAATCTGCTGCTCTGTTTCCTTTAGAATCTCCTCACGGCGAAGCATCACCGCCTCCACCATTTTGTGCAGCCGGTCCACAAGCCTGCTGATTTCATCCTGACCGCCCGCATAGCCTTCGTCATGACCCTGCTTAAAGCCTTCATCTTTTGCGGCGGATTTTATTTTCTGCTCTTCTATCTTCGCATCCTGAATTATTTTTTCCGCCTCAGACTTTGCCTTTGCAAGAATTTCTTCCGCCTCTTTCTGGGCATCAGCCTTTAAAACCGCGGCCTCATCAGTCTGACGTTTTACTTCCCCAAACGCCGCATCCTTTGCGTTCTTTATAATCTCATCGGCCTCCGCATTCGCCTCTTCCAAAAGATGCTGCTTTTCAATTTCCCAGCCCTGCCTGAATGCCTCCGCCTCTTTTCTTAAATCTTCCGCGCTAGGACCTTGATAAACTTCCTCAACAACCTCGTTTTTTTCCTCATGCGGTCTGTAGTCGTGAAGCAGCGGAAGCGTAAATTTCTTTTCATTGTCTTTTAATTTTATCTCATTCGGTCTGAAAACTTGCTTAGCCATCTTACATTCCCACAATTATCTTTTTACTGAACCAACTCGTCCTCGCCGGAGCGGGCAATAACGATTTCACCGGAATCTTCGAGCCGTCTGATTGTAGAAACAATCTTCTGCTGCGCTTCCTCAACATCCTTTAAGCGTACAGGCCCCATAAATTCCATATCTTCTTTTAACATGCTTGCGGCACGTTTTGACATATTGCGGAAAATTTTATCCTGAACTTCTGTATCAACCGACTTGAGCGCTTTTGAAAGTTCCTGGGTATCGACCTCGCGCAGAACCTTCTGAATCGCACGGTCGTCGAGCATAACAATATCCTCGAAAACGAACATTCGCTTCTTGATTTCTTCCGCCAAATCCGGATCTTCCTCTTCCAAAGATTCGATAATCGCCTTTTCAGAAGAACGGTCAACAAGGTTCAAGATTTCTACGATAGATTCAACACCACCGGCAGCAGTGTAGTCTTCGCTAGAAAGAGTTGAAAGTTTCTTTTCAAGTACACGCTCAACCTCGCGCAGAACATCAGGAGATGTACGGTCCATTGTCGCAAGCCGCTTTGAAACCTCCGGCTGCATTTCCTCAGGCAGATTCTGCAGAATTATCGCGGCTTTTCCAGGCTCAAGATAAGCAAGAATCAACGCGATTGTCTGCGGATATTCCTGCTGGATAAAGTTCAGCAAATGCGCAGGGTCTGTACGGCGGATAAAATCAAACGGACGAACCTGCAGGCTTGAGGTAAGACGGTTGATAATATCAATCGCCTTCTGTGAACCCAAAGATTTTTCAAGAAGCTCGCGCGCATAGTCAATACCACCGGTTGTGATAAAGTTCTGGGCATTCATCATCTCCTGGAATTCTTCAAGAACCGCATCCTTGTATTCAGCGTCAACTGTCTCAAGCCGGGCAATCTCAAAAGTTAAAGTTTCAACTTCATCCTCGCGCAGATGCTTCATAACTTCCGCAGAAACATCCGAACCCAGTGAAACCAGAAAAATTGCGGCTTTTTGTCGTCCGGTCAGGCTTTTATAATCTTTTTTGTCTTTTTTAGAAGTGCCGGCAGGTTTTAGTGTGCCAGCTTTAGGAATCGGTTTTGGATTTGCTTTTGGTGCATCGTCAGCCATTTTCTACTCCTCCATAAGCCATGTTCTGATAAGCATAGCAACATCTTCCGGGTGTTCCTTTGCCATGTTGATTGCATTTTCCTGAAGTTCGGCGCGTCGGCTTTCCTCAACAGACATTGTGACAGTCTGAGCCTCGTCTTTTGCCTCCCACAAAGCCTGCTCGCGGGCAAGCTGCTGCTGGCGCAAAAGCTCCTCCTCCCGGGCACGTCTGCGGCGCTCGAGCTCCTTGCTGATAATCCTGAAAAGAATAAAACCGATAAGAACAACCGCAACCGAGGCAAGAACAAGAAGCATAGTTCGCCGTGTCTGAAGTTTCTTAAAATATGCCTCGTCAAATTCACGGAATTCCTGTGTATGGTCAATCGGAATATTTGTAATTGTAACCACATCATTGCGGTTTTTGCTGTAGCCGACCGCCGCCTCCACATATTTCTGGACTTTCTCAAGGTCTTCAGAGGAAATCGGAGTGTATTCACGAACCAAACTTCCGTCCTCTTCATTTATAATATACTCATGCGTCTTAGGGTCTTTTTTAAGCCGCCATACGCCGTCAATGTTCGCAGAAATTGTTATACGTCCAAGCTGAGGGGCAACTTTTTCCGTTGTGTGCGTTGTATTTATAACATTGTTCTGGGTGACGCCTGTTTCGGTGGACTTTCCAATCACGTTTGAAACATCCGAATAAACCGGCGGAGTCTGTCCTTCAACACCAGCGGGTCCCTCCGGGTTATAACCTGTTCCCTGCCATTCCTTTGTAACTGTCTGCTGGCTTATCGGCAAAGTGTCACGGTATTCAGAATCATCGTATGGCGTGTCCGGGTTATCCGCCTTAATCTGAATCGGCGAGTAAATTGTTGAATCGCTGTTTTTTTCAGACATATCCATCTCATAATGAGCAATAACGTCTGTGATTCTGTCTGATGTATAATTATGCTGAAGCGCAGTAAGAACCTTGGCCTCCAGCTGAGCCTCCATTTTACGGATAAGTTTCTGCTGCTTTTCAATTATTGAAACACGGTCGCTTTCCGCCATCCCCTCAAAATCGTTCAGAATATTTCCATCCTGATCGATAATCGTAAGGTTTTCAGCAGAAAGTCCTTCAACAGCCTTCAAGATAAAATCCTGCAGGCCTTTTACTTTTCTTCTGTTTGTAAGAAGGTCGCTTGTACGCGAAGGACGGATTGCAATACTTGCCGAGACCGGATTCTGCTCAGAGGCAAAAAGAGCCTTGTCCGGCAAGACAAGAGTTACAAATGCGACATCAATATCAGAAAGGGATTCAAGATGCTGTTTTAATGCGGCGGAAATAGCGTTCTTGCGTTTTGTGTTCTGCTCCGCGTCTGTCGCTGACCACGGACGGTTATAAAAAGCCGCGAACGGATCATTGTTAGAAGGGCTTAAACCTTCCACCGCCAGAAGAGTTCTCATGCGCCGCGCGGTCTTTTCATCACTTACAGAAATAACGCCTTCGTCATTTACAAAAACCTGGACATTTTCCTGCGCAATGCGCTCAAGAATCTGGTTTCTTGCAGTTTCATCAGTTACAGGCTGCGGAAAAAGTTTTACAGTAGAATCCGAACCGCTTACGTTGACGGCAAAAATAACCGCGCCGATTATCGCAAGCGCAATGCCGACAACAACAACTTTCACAATGACTGAACTTGACTTCCAGAAATTCTGGATTTTTTCAATCATATTCTTAAACCATTCGTTCATCAGTCCCCTCCCGTGAACGAGTAAAAACAATTATATTAATGTGCAATTTTACCACATAATACAAATTCTGAAAAGCAAGATTTTATCGTGTCGTTGTAATTTCTGACCATCCGCTTACAATCCTGTCGATGACAGAATTTGCAAGGTTCAGGGACATACGCGCCTTTGACATGGCGATTGTAACATCATGCAAATCCACTGATTCAGGGTCAGTGATAACTTTCTGCTGAAGCTCGCTTATCTGGACCTGCTGGTCGTTCATTGACTGAAAAGCCTGAAGAAGATAATCCCCGAAAGAAGCCGATGTCCTTGAAATGCCGTTTTTTGCGGAATTTTCCTGGGATAGCCCTAAAGTTGTTTTTCCTGTATGCGCAGTTTCTGTTCTTGTTAACTGCAATGAATTGAATTCTGGTATTTTCATTTTTCCTCACCCAGCCAAAATTTTACATCGCCTTAGGGATACTGTCAATTAACTAGCAGAAAACTTTGTAAAACTTTAGCCAAAAAGACTAGCGGGAACCTATCTCAAGCGCGGCCGAGAACATACTTTTAGCGCCCTCGACAACCGTGGAGTTCGCCTCGTAGGCACGGCTTGCGGAAATAAGGTCAACCATCTCATTCACAATATTCACATTAGGATATTCCACATAACCTGTGTTCGGGCCGGATTTTATCGCATCCGGATGGTCAGGGTCATAAACAAGACGGCCTTCGGAAGTGTCTTTTACAATCTCAAGGACTTTTACACCTTTTCCAGGTCCATTGTCTAAGTCTGAGGGAGTGAACGGCGAGCGGAACTGCGGATGCCCCGCGCTTACAGGCTCAAAAACCACACGCGAACGTTTAAATGCGCCGCCCTCCTGTGTTCTTGTAGTCGAGGCATTTGCTATGTTGTTTGAAATCACGTCTGTTCTAAGCCGTTCAGCAGACATTCCTGTCGCGGCAATATTTATTGATGTAAAAAGTCCCATTTTAAGCTCCTAGATTATTTTTTCATTACAGAATTAAGCTGTGAAAATTCAAAGCCAGTAAGCTGGGTAAGAAGTCTGTACTGCATCTGAATCTGAAGGATATTGTTCGCTTCCGTCTCCGCATCAACATTGTTTCCGTTCGCTTTGGCTGTTGTTGTATAATCAAGGACACGGCGAGGCTCTACATCTCTGTAGTCGTATGGTTCATTCAAAGGAATATGACGGGAATCTGTAAGTGTAAGCTGAAAACCGTTTTTCGCCTTTTCTTCCGACTCAAAGGCACGTTTCAGCTCGCTTTCAAAATTAACTGTGGAACGTTTAAAGTTCGGAACTTCACTGTTTGCAAGATTGTTTGCGGTAACCTGATAACGCAGGGAAACCGCATCCATCGCGCGTTGAAGCATATCTACAGATCTTGTGAATGTATTCATACTCTTTGTCCTTCCTACTAGATTTTCGGAAAGACAAAAAATATGTTTAGCAGAATCTGCGTAAAAACTAAAGAATATAGCGTGACAAATCCTGGCTCTGGGCAATATCCTTAAGTTTACTGCTTACGTAGTCGGCATCAATTTTAAAGGTTTCGCCGGAATGTTCATCCGCAGAAAAATTGATTTCATCAAGGACTTTTTCCATAACCGTATGAAGCCGGCGCGCGCCGATATTCTCAGCCTTGTTATTCACATCCTCGGCTATGACACTCATGCAGTCAATCGCATCCTCTGTAATCTCAAGGTTTACGTTTTCCGTGGCAAGCAAAGATTTATACTGCATAATCAGGCTGTTTTTCGGCTCCTTAAGAATCTTCTTAAAATCATCTTTTGTAAGACTTTCAAGCTCGACGCGGAGCGGAAAACGTCCCTGAAGCTCAGGAATCAGGTCGCTTGGAGAAGCAACACTGAAAGCGCCTGCCGCAATAAAAAGAATATGGGTTGTGTTGATTACACCGAATTTTGTGCTTACGTTGCTTCCTTCAACAATCGGAAGAATATCACGCTGAACACCCTCTCGGCTTACATCCTGCCCATGGCTTTCGCCGTGAACCGCGATTTTATCAATCTCATCAATAAAAATAATTCCGCTGTTTTCAACACGCTCCTTTGCCCTGTCGATAACCTTGTCGTTGTCAACCATGCTGTCAAGAGTTTCCTGTGTAAGAATTTTTCTTGCTTCCTTTACAGAAACAGTGCGTCTTTTGCGTCGGCTTCCCTGAAGCATTCCAGCAAGATTCTGCATACTGCTCTGAAGGTCATCCAGCGAGCCGCCCGCAATAATCTCCATCCCGGACATACCATTCTGACGGCTGACTGTAACCTCCACCTCGCGCTCCTCGAGTTTTCCTTCACGCAGCATCTGGCGGAATTTCTCGCGCGTAGAATTTGCGTCTTCCGAGGCAACTTCCGTTGTGTTTTCCGGCTTAGGCTGATTTTTTCCTGATCCAGGCAAAAGAAGGTCGAGCAGCTTTTCCTCAACAACAGAAACGGATTTTTCCTTCAGCTCTTCTTCCATCTCCGCTTTCACGTCGTTTACGCCAACCGCCATAAGGTCACGAACCATTGACTCAACATCGCGGCCAACATAGCCAACTTCTGTATACTTTGTAGCCTCAACCTTAAGGAACGGAGCATTGCACAATTTTGCAAGACGGCGCGCAATCTCTGTTTTTCCGCATCCTGTAGGTCCAATCATCAGAATATTTTTTGGAGCAACCTCGTCGCGGATTGACTCGTCGAGTTTTAGACGGCGGGTCCTGTTTCTAAGGGCAACTGCAACCGCACGCTTTGCCTTTTCCTGCCCGATTATATACTGGTCAAGTTTTTCAACAATCTGCTTTGGTGTTAAGTCAATGTTTTTTTCCATAAGATTAAAGTTCCTCTACTGTAATATTGTTGTTTGTGTAAATACAAATGTCGCCGGCAATTTTCAAGGATTTTTCAGCGATTTGACGCGCAGAATAATCCGAGCTTTCAAGATAAGCCAAGGCCGCAGAATAAGCGTAATTTCCGCCGGAACCGATTGCAAGAACATCATTTTCCGGTTCAATAACGTTTCCGTCTCCGCTTATAAGAAGAATTTTGTTCCTGTCGGCAACAAGAAGAAGCGCCTCCAGTTTCTGGAGAGATTTTTCAGTTCTCCACATTTTTGCAAGCTCAACCGCCGCACGTGTCAAGTCACCGTTAAATTCCTTGATTTTTGTTTCAAAAAGATCGAACAATGTAAACGCATCGGCAACACTTCCGGCAAATCCTGTAAGAATTTTTCCGTCATAAATGCGCCGTACTTTATGCGCATTTCCTTTCATCACAGTATTTCCAGATGTAACCTGACCGTCTCCTGCCATCGCTACATGACCGTTTCGTTTTACGGCAATAACTGTCGTGCTTCTGATTTTATTCTTCATATAAATCTCCAAATTTAAGAATGTGGATGTGCCTTGTTATAAACATCTATCAACTTTTCCGTTGTAATATGAGTGTAGCGCTGAGTTGTAGAAACGCTTGAATGTCCTAAAAGCTCCTGAACAATTCTGACATCAGCGCCCTGCATAAGCATTGCCGTTGCAAAAGTATGACGAAGCGCATGGGGCGAAACATGATGTTTTGTTCCCTCAACTCCTGTATACCTTGAAAGAATCCAGCGGACTCCATGGGCTGTAAGAGGATTTCCTTTCTGGTTCACAAAAATTTCCTTTACATCATCCTTTTTGCATAGACTGCGAAAAAGATTTCCGCGATCCTTGATGTATTTTTCAAGAGCAATCTGCGCATCACGCTCAAAATAGACTCTTCTGTCCTTCTTGCCTTTTCCAGTAACAATGGCTGAGCTAAAATCTTCCTTCATATCAGAAAATTTTAAGCCAACAATTTCACTTACACGGCAACCGGAAGAATACATCATCTCAAAAAGCGCCCTGTCCCGGGTTGACCAAAGCAACTCTTTTTTTTCCGGCTGTTCGCAAAGCTCATCAATTTCCGGGCTTGTAAGAAACCTGGGCATATATTTTGGAAGCTTTACTGAAGCCAAATTTACAGACGGATTTATTTTAATATAATCAAATTTTCTGCAATAGGCAAAAAAAGTTCGCACCGCGGCAATAAATCTGTTTATACTGGCCGCCGCCATTTTCTGCTGGGAAAGTTTTGCGACGCAAAGACGCAAATCTTCTGTTGTAATGTCGTTAACCGGACAATCCGAGCCAAGAACTTTTTCAAGATGAGAAAAATCATTTTTGTAGGCGATAATAGAATTTTCAGAAAGTTCACGGACAGAGGAAAGATATACAAAAAATTCCCCGCCCGCCTCCTTTAATGAAAGACTTTTATTCATCTTCTTCACCGGCCGAATGTAGATAATCGCAGTCAGGATTTATGCAGGATTTATATGAGCCGTTCTTCTTGTCGAATTTTTCAACAAGAAACCATCCGCATTTAGGACAGTACTGGTCAATCGGCTTAAAGTGGCTGATGAAACTGCACGACGGATAATTTGTACAGCCATAGAATTCTTTTCCACGGCCTTTTGTTTTCCGCGCGACAATCTCCCCGTTGCATCCCGGCATTGGACATTTTGCAAGAGGAATTGACTTTGTATTATGACATTCCGGGAATCCTGAGCAGGCAAGAAAATATCCAAAACGGCCCAGTTTTTTCACCATCGGCTTTCCGCATTTTTCGCAGATTTTGTCTGTAGGCTCATCCAGACTTCCTTTTATGCTCTGAACAGACTGCATTACCTCATCAACGCGGTTTTTGAACGGACCAAAGAAATCCGAAATCATATTGTTCCAGACAAGCTTGTCTTCTTCAACTTTATCAAGATTTGTTTCAACTTCCGCGGTAAAATGCTCGTTTATTACATCCGGGAATGATTCCACAAGAATTCGGCAGATAATACGGCCAAGCTGAGTCGGAACAAGCTGCTTGTTGCTGCGGGTAACGTAATAGCGGTCAAGAAGAACAGAAATAATCGGCGCATACGTTGAAGGCCGGCCAATTCCCTTTTCTTCAAGGGTGCGGACAATCGAAGCGTCTGTATAACGGGCCGGTCCCTGGGTAAAATGCTGCTCCGGGTAAAATTTATCGGATTTCAGGACTTCACCAACTTTCAAGGACGGAAGACTACCTGTCTTATCTTCTTTTGAAGAAAGAAGTTTTATGACATTGTAGAAACCTTTTTCCGAAATTTTAGATGAGCTTACTCTGAACAAGGCATCCCCGGCGGAGATTTCCGCAGAAGTCGTTGTTGTCTTTGCATTTTTCATCTGGCTTGAGACAAACCGTTCCCAGATTATTGTATAAAGCCTAAGCTGGTCGCGCGAAAGATATTCCTTTACAGAATCAGGCGTGTATTCAACATAAGTCGGGCGTATACCCTCGTGCGCATCCTGGGCGCTTTTTCCAACCGCATAATGAATCGGCTCTTCCGGTAATTCCTGCGGAAAATTCTTAGAAAGCCATCCGCGGACATCATCAAGCGCTGTCTGGGAAATACGGACTGAGTCTGTACGCATATAAGTTATAAGACCGACGCGGTTCTGCCCGATATTTATACCTTCGTAAAGCTGCTGGGCAATCTGCATCGTCTTTTTAGAAGTAAAACCAAGACGGTTCGCCGCCTCCTGCTGCATTTTTGATGTAGTGAACGGAGCTTTCGGGCGGACTGTTTTTTCAGTCTGCTTTATGTTCTCAACTTTACATTCAGAATTTTGAATTTCAGATATAATTTCATTTACAGATTTTTCACTTTTCAGCTCCGGATTTTCACCCTTGTACTTAACAAGACGGGCCGCAAATTTTGTTTTTCCTTTTACAAAATCCGCATCCAAAGTCCAATATTCTTCCGGAATAAAATCCTCAACTTCTTTTTCACGCTCGCATATCAGCCTTAGCGCGACAGACTGCACACGGCCTGCGGAAAGACCGTTTTTTACTTTTGCCCACAGGATCGGACTAAGATTATAGCCTACAAGACGGTCAAGAACACGTCGCGCTTTCTGGGCATTGACTTTCGACTCAACAATTTCACCCGGATTCTGGACAGCTTCTTTTATTGCAACAGGAGTAATCTCGTTAAAGACAATTCTGCTGATTTTCGCCTCAGTTTTTTCCCTTAACGCGTTGTTCAAATGCCAGGCAATCGCCTCTCCTTCACGGTCGTTATCGGATGCAAGAAGAACCGCATCTGACTTTTTCGCATCTTTCTGAAGCTCCTTTAAAAGCTTCGCACGTCCCCGGACAGTAATATATTCCGGCTGAAAACCATGTTCCACATCAATTGCAAGCCGCGATTTAGGCAAATCAATAAGATGCCCCATAGATGCCTTAACCGTATAGCCAGAGCCAAGATATTTTTCAATAGTATGCGCTTTGGCCGGAGACTCAACAATAACAAGAGTCTGCGTTTTTTTTGCTTTAGATTTTTTTGATGTAGATTTTTTTTCAGCCATAAAATCCTCACAATTTTTTTTGCAATTGAACTAGAATAGCTCAAACTGCATATTTTTTTCATTTGAATATCTGCGTGTACCCGGCATTTCTGTCATACATCTGCAGAAATCCTGATAATTCTCTATCACAGGAGCGCCTGCCTCCAGATATTTTTCAGGAGTATTCTCAAGTTTTGCTCTGCTCGCTTTTCCCAAAGCAAAACGCGCCTGCAGCTCCGATTCAGTATAATTCCGGACTTTTTCGGCGTTCTCTGAAAAAGCGGCTTTATGAAAAAGAACATCACGTCCACATTCAAGCGCAAAATCAGCAGTTATCAAAGAACCGCTTCCGCTCGGAGCCTGAACAACCAAAGTTGCCGGCGACAATGCCGCGATAATCCTGTTTCTTTGCACAAAACGCCAGCGTTCAGAAGGAACTCCCGGAACATACTCGCTTACAATAACTCCACCCGACCTTAAAATATTTTCGGCAAGTTTTCTGTTTGCATAAGGAACAATTGTATCAATCCCGCAGGGTAGAACCGCGCAAGTTTTTCCAAGCGCGGCAGAATTTTCCGCCTCAAAGTTAGCCTCAACTGCTCCTGTATGAGCGGCAGAGTCAACTCCGCAGGCAAGTCCGCTTACAACAGTAACACCGTCGTTTGCGGCCTCTTTTGCAAACTGGACGGCAGCCCTTTTTGCCTCCGGCGTTATTCTTCTGGTTCCCACAACAGAAACTGTTTTTCCGGAAAGACACGAAACATCTCCCATGCAGAACAATGCGAACGGAGCATTCACGCTTTCCCTGAGCAGCGCCGGATACTCCGAAGATGAATAGAACACCGTCCGGATATTTTTCGCGCGGAGTACAGCCTGTTCCCTTTTTGCGGCCCTAAGATTTTCAGCGCCATCCCAAAAAGCCTTTTTCAACGACCTTCCGCAAATTTCAGATAAGTCTGTTAAAGACAGTAATGCAAGGTCATTAAAACTGTCAAGTTTTTTCAATAAATTTAGTTTTTCTGCCAAAGAAAGAAAGGTAATTCTTGCCAGAGAAATCAATAAAATCTGGTTTTCCTGATTACTCTCCATAAATCGCGTCAAGCACCACCTTTTTCTTAGATTCCGCATCTGCCTTGCGTTCAGCAGATTTTGTAACAGAAATAATCTTATCGTACATTTCAGCGGCTTTTTCAAACCGGGAGGTCATATAATACGCGCTTGCAAGAACCATCATTCCATCAGTGTCGCGTTTTTCAATATCAACATAACGCTCAAGATATTTTACAGCCTGCTCGCCGTCGTCCAAATCGTAGACATAAAGGACTCCAAGCGAATAAAGAGCCCTTGAATAACGCTCATCAATTGCTATTGCCTGCCTGAACGCGCTTTCTGAAAGCCTAAGATAGTTCATTTTTGTTTCAGTTTCCCCACGGCCGTTAAAATCCAGCGCGGAATGGCTTACAAATGCGGCGGAAACTCCTACATAATAATAAAGGTTCGGGTTTTCCGGGTAAAACTCCAGCGCCTTCTGAAAACTTTCAAGCGCTTTTCCGTACATTTTCTTATCAAGATAACGGGTTCCAAGAATTTTATACCAGATTCCGATTTTCGCGTTTTTTTCAACAAGCTCCTGAGCCTCAGAATCGTATTTTTCAATGCCTTTTTTTATTTCTTCAATGTTCCCGGGATTTCCGGAATATTTTTCCATATTCTGCAGACGTTTTTGAAGCAACGCCTTGTTTGAATAGCTGCATCCGCAAAAAACTGCAGAAATAACCAAAGCCGGACAAATCAGCCGAAACAAGAAAACATTTTTTTTCATTTTTCCTCCGTGGATTCTTTATGATGACCGGGAAAGTACTTCTGATGATATGACGAAAGTTCTTTATCGTCAACATGCGTATAAATCTGTGTAGTAGCAAGATCTGAATGTCCTAAAAGCTCCTGGACCGAACGCAAGTCCGCGCCGCCGGCAAGAAGATGTGTCGCAAATGAATGGCGCAGCGTGTGTACTTTCGCGTCAACACCGGCAAGAATATTCAGCTCCTTGAATTTTTTCCAGACACCTTTTCTGGAAATCGGCTCTCCACGGTAATTCACAAAAACTTCTGAAACAACTTTATTTCCTACAAGTTTAGGACGGGCATTGAAAAGATATTCCTCCAGCTTTTTTCTTGCAGTCTCGCCAAAGGGAACTATCCGCTCCTTGTCGCCTTTTCCGTGGACCAAAACAAGCTGCTCATTCAGGTGAAGGTTTTCCATAAGAAGTCCGCACGCCTCGCTGATTCTAAGTCCGCACGAATAAATAAGCTCAAAAAGCGCGCTGTCCCTTTTTCCGACTTCTGTAGAATCATCAATCGCGGAAAGAATTTTTTCAACCTGCTGAACAGAAAGAACACGCGGCAATGACCTGGAAGCCTTTGGACGCTCTATCAAAAGCGCAAGGTTTTCAGGCCAGATTCCCATACGTTCAACATAACTTCCAAAAGCACGCAAAGAAGAAATATCTTTTGAAAGAGTAAGAGGAGCATGATCTGTTGTTTTTCGCCATGCAAGAAAATACACAAGATTCTGGACGGTTACATCCGCAAGCTTCAACTTGTTTTTTTGAAGCCAATGCAAAAAAATCTCGGCCTCGTAGCGGTAAGTTTCCGCAGACTCTTTTGACAAGCGTTCCACAAGAAGCAAATCAGTATGGAATCTTGCCAAAAAATTCTGTAGTTTTTCTTCAGAAGAATCCAATTATTTCCGTTTAAGATTGATTGTCCTGTTCCTTAAATATGCAGGAACAGAAAGATCATCTGATTTCGCAGAAGAATGTTGCATTTGCTCGCCAGTCCGTCCAACTGGTCTAAAAGTTCCCTGCGCAGTCAGCGGAACATTCTGTTTTTCCACAATTTTCTCTTCATTAGAATCAAAAAGACTTGGAGTATCTGTATACGTTGAAGAAGAGGCATTTCCGCCAAGAATGCTTGAAAATTCATCCGGGGAAAGAACATTTGAGTCAACCGGAGCCGGCTCAACCTGCGGCTCAGAAAGCTCCTCCGTTTCATTTCCAGAAACTGCTGAATTATTGAATCCGGTTGCAATTACCGTAACGCTGATCGCGTCGCCCATATTGTCATCTTCTACAATTCCGTCCTTCAAGCTGTAGTTAGGATTTGCAGAAGCACATACAATATTTGAAATCTCATCAAGCTCCTTCTGGCTGAAATTCTGGGAAGCCCTTACCTGAATAACAAAATGCTTTGCGCCGTCAAAACTAAAATCTTCCAGAAGCGGATTATTTATCGCCTTTGAGGCAGCCTCTACAGCACGGTTTTCGCCGCTTGCCTCGCCGATTCCAAAAATCGCGGCGCCCTGACCTTTCATCGCAGCCTGCACATCCGCAAAGTCTATATTTGGAAAACTATAATCTGTAATTATCCGCGACATTCCCTCGATTCCCTGACGAAGAACATCATCCGCAAGCCTGTACTGCTCGATATAAGAAATATTTTCACCAAAAACTTTTACAATTTTTTCGTTTGGAATAACAATCACAGAGTCAACCGCTTCCTGAAGCCTTTTAATTCCTTCCATAGCAAGCTGCATTCTCTGTTTTCCCTCCCGGGCAAAAGGAGTTGTAACAACACCGATAGTCAAAGCGCCCATCTCTTTTGCGATGGAGGCAACAATAGGGGCTGAACCAGTTCCAGTTCCTCCGCCCATTCCGGCAGTAACAAAAACCATGTTCGCGCCTTTTAGGATATTCGAGATTTTCTCTTTATCTTCCTGGGCCGCTTTCTCGCCTATTTCCGGGTCTCCGCCGGCACCAAGGCCCTGCGTCAACTTCTGTCCAATCGCAAGACGAGTGGCAGCTTTTGAATGTCCAAGAGCCTGCTTATCCGTGTTCAGGGCAATAAATTCAACATCCTTTATGTTTGCCTCAATCATGCGGTTAACAGCGTTTGAGCCGCCTCCGCCGCATCCAATCACCTTGATTTTTGTTGGGGAAACGTCTGACAAATCAGAACCTTCACCATTAACAACCTCTACTTCCATCATAAATTCCTCCCAACCCCACTGCTAGAATAAAGATTTTAGTATTTTTATAAATTTATTTTCCGACTTATTTTTTTCTTTGTTAAGTTTCAGTATTTTTTTAGTCTTTCTGTCCGGATGCTGGTCAATCTGTTCGCTGCAGAATTTTACAAGCCCGATTACAGTCGCCCACTCAGGACCATCGTAATCCTCTTCGATTCCGCCAAGTTTTTCCGGAAAACCTATTCGCACAGCAGATGTCTCAAAAACTTCCTGGGCAATCTCGATAATTCCGTCAAGGTTTGCGCCGCCACCGGTAAGAATTATGTTTCCGCTAAGCTGAACAACGCTTGTCATATCGATAATCTTGTTCATGACCATATTAAAGATCTCGCGGATGCGCGCGGAAATTATGTCGCAGATTTCAGACTGCTTTACCTCGCGCGGCGGCTGCCCGCCAATTCCGTTTATAATCACAGTTCTAGAAGGGTCCACGTTTTCCGCCCAGCAGCAGCCGGCCTCAAGTTTTATTCTTTCCGCCTCGGCAACATTTATTCCTTCAACAATAGCAATGTCATTTGTAACAAGATTTCCGCCAACCGGAATAGAAGCCGTGCAAATCGGCGCGCCATTCACAAGAACAAAAAAATCAGTTGTGCCGGCTCCCAGATCAATCAGAATTGAGCCAAGTTCCATCTCATCTTCTGTTGCAACAGTCTGCGCGGAGGCAAGAGTTTTTAGGATAACGCCGTCCATCCCGTAGCCGGCGCGGTTAATACATTTCTGGATATTCTGAATTGTAGTTTTAGAAGCCGTAACAATATGCACAGAAGACTCAAGGCAAACCCCAAGCCTGTGCATAGGGTCCTTGATTCCGCTTACATGGTCAACTGTATAATCCTGAGTGATTACGTGCAGCATCTCGCGGTCCAAAGAAATTTGAACTGCCTGGGCGCAATCCCGGACGCGCTGAATGTCGTCCTGCGAAATTTCCCGCGAAGATTTACCTTTTGTTGAAACCGCAACTTTTCCTGTTGAATTTATTCCTTCAATCTGCTCACCGCCAATCGCGGTAAAACACGAATGTACATCAACTCCGGCATTCTGCTCCGCCTCTTCTATGGCAGTATGGATTGCGCTGGATGCCGCCTCTATGTTCACAATATTTCCGTTACGCAGTCCCGCTGATTTTTCGCAAGAAGTTCCTGCAATCTTGAGTTTTTTAGTTTCTTCGTCTATTTCGCCAATCGCAACCCTTATGTTGCTGGTTCCAATATCAAGACCAACTATCATTTGCTCCAACCCGCCTGTCAACGTTTTCTATATGAAACAGCACCGTATCTTAAATCAATTTCAGAGACATTTGAATCAATAGAATTCACAACATCCAATGCCACCATCATATACTTTAACGCCTCTTCATTCAATGTTCGGTCAGTAAGAACTTTGATTTTAGAACCTTCCGGAATAAGCACAAGCTCGTAATTTCCATATTCTTTCGGAATAACGCAAATTTCTGAAATCGCCGCAAAATATTTTTGTCCCATCTGGCGAATCGCGGAAATCTGCTCAATAAGAGTCCTGTATTTCTGGGGAATTCTCATTCCTTCCGTCAAATGGTCAACAGGAAGCCCGGAAACAATCGGAACTGTTGAAACATCAACCGAATCCAGCGAATGTTCTGGAAAAAGAACGCCTGTCTTGTCAATCTGAACAGCAAGACTTCTGCCGTTCTGGTTTATAAAAGTCATTGCGACAGGCTCACGC
>CAVGBY010000011.1:26414-32030 GCA_963627355.1 uncultured Prevotella sp.
GGCTCACGCTCAAAAACGTTTATATAAATTTTGTCCGGAAAAACTTTCCGCACTGAGACAGAATCAATTCCGCTTGCAGAAGAAATTATCGAGGCGGCTGACTCAACGTTAAAGCCAAACCAGTTTCTTACATTCATCGGACGGAGCATCCCGACAATCTCTTCTGAACTGTAGTTCATATTTCCTTCAACAGAAACTTTTGGATAACCAAGACACGGACGGATAAAATTATAGAACCCGAATTCCAGGATTCCAAAGACAACAAGAACTGTCATAATTATTTTTATCGCCTTTACTGTTCTGTCTTCCGGCTTTTTTGAACCAGATTTTACAGTTCCTTCTGAAAACTCAAAATCTTCAGTTTCTTCTTCGGAATCAAACAAAATGCTAATATCACTCATACACATCCACTCCGCTTATGGAATCAATTTTTACAAAACTTTCATTTATATTTTTTACATATTCATTTTCGGAATTACAGCGCGAAGCATTAACAACAAATCCGCACATGCAAAGCGTAATTATTATGGAAGAACCTCCCGAAGAAAAAAACGGAAGAGGAATTCCTGTCGTAGGCAATGCTCCGCCAACAACTGCAATATTCATCAAAGACTGAAGCACAATCATCGAGATAAAACCAAACGACGCATAGGAAGCAAAACGGTCTTTACACTCAAAAGCGATTTTCAGTCCTCTTAACGCAAAAAATGCAAGAACAAGAAAATAAATAACAACGCCAAAAAGCCCCATCGCCTCTGCCCATGAGGCAAAAACATAGTCAGTCTGAACTTCCGGAATCCTGTTGCTCTGAACAAGGCTTGAACCTATTCCCGCGCCCCAGACTCCACCTGCGCTGATCGCACGCTTTGAGCTCATCGACTGATAATTGGAATTTGACAAATCCTCATCCGGATTAAAAAAAGCTATAATCCGTTCAATCCGGTAAGATTCATTTAAAACATAAAAAACAAATAAAAGCGCAACCAGAAAAGAAACAAACCAGAACCAGCGGACTTTTACACGGCAGCACCAGAACATTCCGCAGGCAAAGAAATACAAAAAAACTGAAGTTGAAAAATCTTTCTGGGTAAGAACAAATCCCACCAGAATAAGCATAACGGCAACCGCGCCAAGAACGTTTCTTTCTTCCTCAGACCTTGAAAAATTCTTGTCAAAAAAATTCGCAAGAAAAATAACAAGAGTGAATTTAACAACTTCTGAAGTCTGCAGTGTAAATCCGCCAAAAGGAATTTTAAGCCACCGGCGGGCACCGTTCCGTTCAACAGAAAGAGGTTTTATATAAGTGCAGATACACAAGACAATCGTAACAAACAGAAGAACCGGGATCACTTTTCGGATTTTTTCAATCGGAACCAGAGAAAGCAAAAGAAATCCCGCTCCGCCAACAAGAACACAGATAAGCTGGCGGCGCACAAAATAAAATGAGTCGTGGAAAAACCTTTGCCCCGCAGACTGGGAGCAAAAATACAGCGTAAAAAGTCCAAGTCCAAGAATCAAAATCACTGCAACCAAAAAACTGTTATCGCTTTTGTTGTAGCTTTCCACCGTTTTATCAATGCTGAATTTATAGTTTCCCATTATTTTTCCTCTCCGCAAATAACAGAAATAATTCTTTCAAGGGCAATACCACGGCTGGCTTTTACAAGAATAACATCGTCATCCTTTGCGGCAAAAAGAATCTCTTTTCCGGCCTGCTCAATTGCATCCTGGTCGTGCTGCATAAAATACTTTGCATTTTTAAAGCCATTTTTTTCAGCAGCGCTAAAACCGCTTTTCATCTCATTTCCCACAAGAATAACAAGTTTCGGCTCAGACTCTTCTGCCTTGAGCGCGACTTTTTCATGTTCGGCGGCAGACTTTTCCCCAAGCTCAAGCATATCGCCAAGAACATAGATTTTTTCATTGACATTTTTAAGGGAAGCGCAAAAATCCAGAACGCCCAGCATTGAATCAGGATTTGCGTTGTAACAATCTTTTATAAGAGTAACGTCCGCCCCGTTTTTAAGCAAAACACGGCGAGTTTCCATTCTTCCGTTCACAGAATCAACATTTTCAAGACCATTTTTTATCTGTCCGGCAGAAAGTCCAAGAGTTTTTCCAACCGCGCACGCGCCAAGAGCATTTCTATAATTGTAGATTCCCGGATTTTTAAGATGAATTTTTATTCCATCCAGCAAAAATTCAGTTCCTCCAAGCCCCAGATCCGCAATATATTTTGCACCGGATTTTTCTTCCGGAACAGAATCACCATAATAAACAACTGAACCACGCGCATTTTCACCAAGAAATTCAGCAAAATCATCTTCCGCCGGGATGAACGCAACACCGTCCTGCGGAATATATTTAAAAATCTTACGTTTTTCAATCGCGATATTTTTACGGCTTCCAAGAATTCCGATATGAGCCGTTCCGATATTTGTAATAAGAGCATATTCAGGCTTTAAAACTGCGGCAATCTCGCCAATCTCGTCTTTTCGGTTCATTCCCATCTCAAAGACACCAACCTCATGTTCTGCCCTGATATTAAAGACCGAAAGGGGAAGTCCTGTTTCCGAGTTAAAATTTCCCTGGGTATAAACCACATTGAATTTCTGCCTTAAAACTGAAACAACCATCTCTTTTGTTGTAGTTTTTCCGCTTGAGCCTGTGATTCCAACTTTTATAAGAGAAGGAAATTTCTGAACATAAGCCGCGGCCGCATCCTGCAAAGCCTTCAAGGTATCCTGCACAACAATAAAAGAAAGAGAAGATTTATTTTCCGCAAGCAAGTTATATCTCTCCGGCTCAGAGTTATATTCATTTTCCGCGACAAAAACCACGGAAGCGCCTTTTTCAACTGCGGAAGGAATATATTTGTGTCCGTCCTGATTCTGCCCGATAAGAGGAACAAAAAGGCTTTCCTTTGACACATTGCGGCTGTCTGTCGTCACAGAAGAAAATCCAAATTCAGCCTTATTCTTCTCATTTCCGACAAAACTGCCATTTACAGCGGATAAAATTTCATTCAAATTCAGCAAAGATGTTTTCAAGACAATCTCCTATCTCTTTGAACCGTTCATTTCCACGCGGACAATATCTTCAGTTTCAGCCTTGTGCATTCCCAGTTCTTCGGAAGCAATTTTTTCAATTCTATCTGTACTCGAAAGCAGACTTATATCGCTCACAAGTTTTTTATTCTGTTCAATAAGACGTTCCTGCTTTGCCTCAAGGTCAGCAATTTCCCGCGAAAGCTCCGCATATCTTCTGGTCTGAACCGCATACGCAAGAAGCAGAAGAGGAATTGAAACCGCAAGAACAAAAACGCCGATTTTATAAAGCACATTTTTTACAACGTTGTTCATCAATACCCTTCCACTCCCCAAAGATGATATTTTGTGGCATCACGAAGTTTTCTGACAACCCTAAGTTTCGCGCTGCGTGACGGGGAATTTTCCCTGATTTCCTCATCGGTCGGCCCCACAGGTTTTCGTGTAAGAATCTCCGCGCAAGGCTCGCCACCGCAACGGCAGGAAGAAACCTCCGGCGGACATACACATTTTTTTCCAAGATTCCGGAAATAATTTTTTACAATCCGGTCCTCCAGGGAATGAAATGTTATCACGCCAAGTTTTCCGCCAACATTCAGATTGTTGAACGCATTGTGCAAAGCATCAGGAATATGGCGCAACTCGCTGTTAACTGCAATTCTTAACGCCTGAAAAGTTCTAGTAGCCGGATGAATCTGCCCATACCGGTAATTCGCCGGCACAGCGTTAAAAATTATCTCAGCGAGCACTTTTGAAGACTCAATCTTTCCGCCATTCCTTGCTTCCACAACTGCACGAGCGATTCTGCGGCTAAGTTTTTCCTCACCATAAAGATAAATCAGGTTTGCAAGTTCCTCTTCATTCATGCCGTTTACAATATCCGCCGCCGACTTTTTTTCAGAATTCGGGTCAAGGCGCATATCAAGAGGCTCGTCATACCTAAAAGAAAAACCGCGGCCGCTCCGCTCATAATGAAACACGGAGATTCCCAAATCAAAAAGAATCAAATCCGGTTTCGGAAATTCGGCTGGATACGACGCATAAAAATCGTTGAACCAGCCATTATAAAAATGCATTCTGCCACCATAAGGCGCAAGTCTTTCCTTTGCACGTGACTGGATAACAGAATCTGCATCAATACCAATGATATTTAAGGAAGAAAAAGCCGAAAGAAAAGCATTGGAATGTCCGCCTTCCCCCAAAGTAGAATCAACCATCCACGCAGATTTTTCATAAGGCTCGCCAACAGGACTAAGATATTCAAGGCAAGACTTTAACAAAACCGGAGTATGAACGATTTCCACTTTTTTCTCCCATAAAAACTAGAAGCTTATGTTCTTAAACTGCTCACTTGCTTCCAGAAGTTTATCTTCAGTTTCTGCCATATACTTTTCGTAAGACTGCGCATCCCAAAGCTCAATGAATTTCTGCTCACCAAGAAAAACACAATCTTTTGAAAGAGAGGCATACTCCCTTAGACTCTGCGGGATAGAAAGACGACCGGATTTATCAAACTCAATCTCCTGAGCCGGCGCAATAAAACGCCGCATGATAATCCTGTTCTGCTCACTGAAAGGAGAAGCGTTTGCCATAAGTTTTGCAGACATATTCTCCCATTCATCTGTTGTAAAAAGCCACAAACACCGTTCGATTGCCTTTGTAACAATCATGACGTTTGAAGAAATTCCGGCACGCAATTTTGAAGGAAACATAATACGACCTTTTTCATCGAGCGTATTTTTATATTCACCTGTAAGAAGTTTCATGCCATTTTCTTCCACTTTTTACTACTTTTTCCCACTTAATTACCATTTTAATCAACAAATTCATAAAGTCAATTGCAAAAACTGCCGATAAATATAAAAATTTACAAGTTTCACTATATTTTTCCACATATACGTATAGCAAACAAAAACAAAGCATAAAATGATAAACACTTACAAAGAAAGCAGCCTTCACCGCACACTAAAAGAACTTTACGCCCTGGAGCAAGGCTCAAAAACCGAGGTCGAGGCAGACGGGCACATCTACGACATTCTTACAAAAGACGGAAAAGTGATTGAAATCCAGACAAAAAACCTTGAAAAATTACTGAAAAAAATTCAGGACGCGCTTTCAAAAGACAGAATCTGCAAAATCGTACACCCTTTGATAACATCCAAAACAATAGAAACTTATTCCCAAGACGGAATTCTTCTAAAAGAAAGCGTCAGCCCAAAGAAAGAGAATGAATACACAATGCTAAGGGAACTTACAGGAATCTACCCGATTCTGCTTGAAAAAAAATTTACACTGGAAATTCTTTTTGCAAAAACCACAGAAATACGGACAAAAACAGAAAATCCCGAACAGTCAGAGAACAAAAGAAGAAGGTTTAAAAAAGACTGGCAAAAAACAGACAAAAAACTAAACGAAATAGCAGAAACAAAAATTTTTTCCTGCGAAAAAGACTACCTAGGACTGCTTCCGGCAAAACTTCCAGAAGAATTCTGCGCAAAAGATATAGCGTCAGCGCTTAAAAACGATAGGACAAAACCAAAAAATGCGGCAAAATTTTCAAATTTAATCG
>CAVGBY010000012.1:0-31876 GCA_963627355.1 uncultured Prevotella sp.
CGGCGCGTTAGAATGTTTTCCGGCAAGCACGCCGCAAGAAAATCTCTTTGAAATTATAAACCACATTGCGGCACGAAACTCTGAGGAAGGTCAGCATATCTCAAGCCTGCATGAAATGCAGAAAAATACAATAAAGCAGCTGATTCGGCTTGATAAAAAAACTGGAGTATATAATAAACAGGCATTTTTGCTCAAGACACAGGAAATGCTTGCAAAAAATCCCGATAAACATTATTATCTGATTCTTTCAAACCTTGACCGTTTTAAGGTTTTTAACGACCTTTTCGGATTTTCTGCCGGTGACGAAATCCTTGAAAAAATCGGCGAGCACCTAAACTCAACAATTTCAGACTTTTCAACTTACGGGCATATTTACGCGGACCATTTTGTAGTCTGCACGCCAGTTGTTTCAGATGAAATTCTTTTTCTGATTCTGGGAAAAATTGATTCTTATATAAAGGAGCTTCATCCAAACTTTGATTTTATCTGCCGCTACGGAATTTATGAAATAACAGACCCTAAAACGGATGTTTCTTTGGCAATAGACCGGGCAGAACTTGCAGTCGCTTCAATCAAGCAGAATTTTACAGAAAGATTTGCGTTCTACAACGATTCAATGATAAAAAAACTAAAGGACGAGCAGGAACTTATTACAGATATGATTGTTGGTCTGCAAAGAAATGAATTCACCGTTTATCTGCAGCCTCAATACGATTATACAACTGAATCGCTGGTTGGAGCAGAAGCCCTGGTCCGCTGGATTCATCCTACAAAAGGCCTGATTTCCCCGGCGCTTTTCGTGCCTGTTTTTGAGCGGAACGGATTTATAACCCAACTGGATTTGTTCATCTGGGAAAAAACCTGCCAGCTGCTTAGAAAATGGAAAGACATGGATTTAAATCCAATTCCAGTTTCTGTAAATATTTCCAGACGCGACATTTACAACCAGAATCTGGTTCAGATTTTTAACGGACTCCTAAAAAAATATAATCTTACGCCGAATTTGCTCAGGCTCGAAATCACAGAATCAGCCTACATGGAAAACCCTACACAGCTTATTCAAGTTGTGGAAGAACTGCGCGACAATGGTTTCTGCCTTGAAATGGACGATTTTGGAAGCGGATATTCCTCGCTTAACACGCTCAAGGAAGTTCCTGTCAATGTCCTGAAACTTGATATGAAATTTATCGCCTCTGACACAAAAGACTTAAAGGACGGCAAAAATAATACAAAAGGCGGAAATATTTTAAGTTCAGTAATAAGAATGGCAAACTGGCTTCATCTTCCTGTTATTGCAGAAGGAATTGAATCAAAGGAACAGGCCGATTATTTAAAGAGCATCGGATGTTTTTATATGCAGGGCTATTATTTTGCGCGGCCGTTGCCTATTGAAAAATACGAGGAGCTTCTTACAAATCTTTCACCGGTGAATTTAGAGAAAGACCAGGAGGAAGCGGAACTGGAAGCCGCAAAATTCCTTGATGCCACAGAAAATTCAATGATGTTTTTTAACAATTTTATTGGCGGTGCCGCAATAATTGAATGGTCTGGAGAAACCGTAGAAACACTCAGGATGAACGACCAGTTTTTTGAGGAAATCGGAATAACCCGCCATGACTTTTCAAAGGTTCAGAAAGATTTAGTTTCAGGAATAGAAAAATATAGCCAGGAAACATTCTTTTCAACACTTTATGAAGCAATAACTTCAAAAAGAAGCACATTCTGCGAAATTCAGCTAAAGCCATTCTACGAAAATACACAGCCGTTCTGGGTCAGAGTCCATCTTAGGCATATCGGCAAAACTGTCACAAGCAATATTTATTACTTGACTGTAGAAAATATTGATTTTAGGATGAAACTTCTGCAGCTGAAAACAAATTATTCAGACCAGCTTTCGTCAATTATTGAAAATGTTCCATGCGGAATTTTTTCAATCAGTCTTGATGAAAGGATAAGACTTTCTTACGCAAACAATAATGTGGCAGCAATTCTTGAATACTCTCAAAAAGATTTTGAAAAACTTCTTGAAAAAAATCCTTTTGATTCATTCCTGAACACAGAAAAAGATTATCTGATGCAAACAATCAGAACAGTAAACCAGAATGAAGCAAAGAATTTTTCAAGGGAAGCCATAGTTTTCTGTTGCGATGGAAGTCCAAAAAAGGTCCAGCTGTATGGAGAAATCAGAAATCATGCGGACGGAACAATCACCGCAAATATTTTGATGATGGATTTATCTTAAAAAATCAAAAAGGAGCAGGACACGAAAATTCCATAAGTTTTCCTGTCGCCGGATGGACAAATTTTAAATACTGCGCATGAAGCATAAGGCGTTCACCTTTTTCACAATGTCCGTAAAGCGTGTCGCCAATTATTGGAACTCCAAACCCATGAATATCGGCGGCCGCAAGCCTAAGCTGATGGGTTCTGCCAGTATGCGGAATGAATAAAATTCTTGTACACAAACGTCTTGTTCCATCAGGTGCCAGATAGAACTCCTCACCAAGCCAGCTCCATTCCGTAACTGCGTTTTTTCCGTAAACCTCATCCCAAATCTGGTGCGGACGGTTTTCAATGTCTACCCGAAAATACAATTCCATTTTTCCAGACTTTGGAAATTTTTCAGGCAATTTTCCATCAATCAATGCAACGTAACGTTTCTGCACTTTTTTTTCTTCAAACTGCCTGCACAAATTTCGGTGGGAATCCTTGTCAAGGGCGAGAACCAAAAGTCCGCTGGTTTCCATATCAAGACGATGTACGCTAGGCTGCTGAATACAATCCGGAAAAAGTTTTTTCAGACGGTTCACAATGCAATCCTGTTTTTCTGGTCCTCGTCCTGGAACGCTAAGCAGACCGCTCTGCTTGTTCACAACAACAATATTTTTATCCTGATATAAAATTTCAAGCCCAAGAATTTCCGGCAAAATCAACGCGCAACGCTCATCGCATGGCTCATATAAATTTCCATTTTCTCTGAATTTATTGCTTTTTCCGTAAAAAACCTCTGCCAGACTTTTTACAGCAAACTGATTTTTAAAGGCAAAATCCAAAAGCTTTGGAGCACAGCAGTCACCAGTTCCTGTCGGCGGAAGATTTTTCTGCTTTTTTTCGCAAATCTCAAGCAGCGAACGCGCTTTTCCATCCGCGCAACAAAATGAATAAAGACCGAATACTTTTCTTAAAGACTCATCGCATAAAGCAGAACGTTCGTTTACAAGCAGAATTTCTTCTTCCGTCTGATTTTCAAATTTTCCGTCAGCGCGTCTGCGTTTTTCCTTTAAAAAATTAATTTTTTCCGTAAGCTGATGAATCAGTAAATCATTTTTTTTAAGTGCGCTTTCGATTTTTTCAGAGGGAACAATCGGGTCAACAAAAATTCCAAGTCCAGCCGTTTCAGAACCTTTTATCTTTTTTGAAATTCCGCTTACCGTATTCAAAACAACAGAAGAACCGTCCGCCTTCTGACAAACGGCAACGCCAATCATAATTCCCTGCTCTTTCCGTTCTGCGCTGACTTTGCCAATCTGCTCAAAGTGCAAAACGCTGTCTTCAAGCGCAGAAATAATTTTACGGCAAATGCCAAAGGCTTCTTCTTGCGGAAACGGAGGAAACATTTTACAGACCGCGGACTTCTACAGTTCCGTCACCTTTTCCGATGAATGCAATCGGCTTATTTTTTGTAAAAAATCCGACTTCAACAACGCCGGTAATATCGTCAATAATATCTTCCATTTTTACAGGGTCAACAGGATTTTCCCAAAGACAGTCAACAATCTGGTTTCCATTATCCGTGATGACAGGACCGCATTTTCTTACGCCTTCACGAAGAACAACGTTTGCTCCAAGTTTTTCCAGCGCTTTTTTTACAGGGACATACGCCTCTGGAACAATTTCAACAGGAAGCGCAAATTTTGTTCCCATTGTTTTTACCGCTTTTGAAGAATCCGCAACAATGACAAATTTTTTTGCATTATAGGCAACAATCTTTTCACGCAGAAGCGCCGCCCCGCCGCCTTTTATACAGTTATTTTCCAAATCAATTTCATCAGCGCCGTCAATCGCCAGATCAAGCTCACCGCCAATTGCCCGGTCTTTAAATGAATAAACAGGAATATTCCAGTCAATGCAGGCATTTTCAGTCTGAAAGGAAGTCGCCACAGCTTTTATATCTTTCAGAGTTCCATCAGCAATGTATTCCGCAAGGCGTTTTACCGCAGGCAACGCTGTCGAACCGGTTCCAAGCCCGATTTTCATTCCGCTAAAAACAAGCCCCTTTTTTACAAGCGTTTCAATCGCCGTTGTTGCCACAAGAATTTTCTGCTCACTCTGATTTAGACTCATAATCAACTCCTGTAAAATATTTAAATTGCCTATAGCCTTGATATTTCAACATTGAATAACCGTTACAGACTTTACATCCCACTTCCTGTGCAACTTTCATTATCGGGGTCACGCTCGGGTCGTAGACAATATCAAAAAGATTTTCTGAACCCTTAAACTGATAGAACCAGAGCGGATTATTTTCCCTGTTTGGCTCATCCTCAGAATTCATTCCAACTTTTGTAGTCTGAATTATAATATCTGAATAACGGTCAAGAATAGAAAGACTTTCCGGTCCTAAAGGCGCGTACTCAAAACCAAAATCTTCCGCAAGCGATTTTGCGTGTTCTACAGTACGGTTAAAAATACACGCTTTTCCGCCCATCTGTTTTATTGCAAAGACGATTGCCCTGCTTGCCCCGCCCGCACCGATGACCGCAACTTTTCTGCGGTGAAGTTTCTTTACACCAAGAAATTCCTCAAGGGCGCGCTGAAAACCTATCGCATCAGTATTATGCCCAACCCACTGGCTAAAATCTTTTACCAAAGTGTTGCAGGCGCCGATTTCGCTTACCTCAAGACCAATTTCATCCGCAATTTCCATCGCATCATTTTTGTAAGGAACAGTAACCGCCATACCTTTTACCCCAAGTTCTTCCGCAAACTCAAGCGATTCCGCCATAGAAGTAGAAGCCATAGGAATAAAAACGTTGTTCATACCGTGATCCCGGTAGCCCTGATTATGAATCAAAGGACTTGAAGTAACCTTTAATGGAAAGCCCGTTACCGCAAAAAAGCGGGTATGCTCGTCAATTTCCCTAAAACGGTACATTTCATTCAGCACAATCGGGTCAATATGACCAATTTCCGCCGTATTTCCACGAGTTTCCAAAGGTGAAGTATATGTTAAAAAAGAATTCAGTTTTGAAGCAAGAATCCGGCTTGGAACGCCAAGATTTCCCATCGCAACAAAAATATGCGGAAAATCAGTTATTCCTGCCGCTTCTCTAAAAAGCTGCGTAACATCGCCCAAAGTTTTTGGCATAAACGCAATCTTCGGAATCTCAAACTGGGTCCTGCGCATTTTTAGGCAACGTTCACGCAGATTTTTTACAGGCCCGTCAAATTTATGATAACTTCTGATAATCTTAATTCCAAACGCCTGGGCAGAATCAATCAGTCCAGAAACATTAAAATCTTCCTCAAAATCAACATATGCAAAATTTTTTGTAGGATTCTGGTCGGCATACGCCAACGCCCTTCCAAACAATGCTGTCCTGGAAAATTCGCCGCTGTCATACAGACCGCCATCTTCAACACGACGGATTGTAAGAATACACGGAACACCAATCATCGCAGGAAACTTCCGTACATTCAGCCGCTCGTCCTCGTTAAGATGGTCAACCCTAAGTTCCGCAATATCAATGTGCTGGGCATATTTTTTTACAAGCTCAGCATCCTCCAGAAGAGTTTTTCCTGTAAGCGTCAAACAAATCAGCGGCTTATTCATTTTTATTCCAACCTAGCGGACTGTAACTTTTTTCTGCTCTTTATCAACAACATACAGCGTTAGAACTGTATCACGCGGAACAGCATAAGGAATTGTAAGATTTGCTCCTGTATGCAGGAAGTTTACCAAAGTATAAGTATTTCCGTCTTCAGTTGTAGCGTCAAGCCGCATAGAAACAGGATAAGGATAGTCGGTCAACTCCGCCTGGAAAATTCCGTACAGATTTCCTTCATACTCGCCGACCGGCAAAGACATTTCAACAGTCATCCTTGAATAATTCGGAATAAATTCCTGCTCAAGCTCCTGCTGGGCGACAACAGTTCCTGGTTTCTCTCCGCTTTTTGCATTGTGCGAAGTAAAATCAAAAACAATCCTGCTCCGTGCAATCACCGCAAGAATGTCATTTACAGAAAGTCCGATAAGATTTGGAACTTTGGTATTTTCATAAGTCGGACCGCGGCTTACAACAAGATGAAGCGTAACCGGCTCAGAAATATCAGTTCCTTCTGGAATATCCTGCTCAAGAATCGTTCCAGCATCTGAAATATCAGGTTTATATTCAGGTTCAGCAAGAACAATCAAAGGCTGGGCATGACCTGCAAACAAAGTCTGAAAATCCATTTTTAACTGGTCAAAATTCTGACCGATATAATTTCCGACATGGTCAACAATTACACCACGGCTTACAACAAGAGAAACCCGGCTGTAGCCTTTTACAATTGAACCGGCAGAAGGACTCTGGTCAAGAATCTTTCCCTTGTCATCAGCGGCTTCTGAATAGCGCAAAGTGATTTTTGGATAAAGCTCCTTTTTCTGCATTTCAAGCAAAGCATCCGTAAGCTCTTTTCCGCAGACATCAGGAACCATAACCTCTTCCGGACCTTTTACATGAACAAAGAAAATAACGCAGGCAAAAAATGCCAAAACGATAACCGCGGCGATAACAGTTAAAATCAAAGTTTTTCCATTCGCCTGAAGGCTTTCAAAATAATTATTCAATCCAACCCGGGAAGGCCTAAAATCTTTTACCTTTTTTCCGCCTTCAACAATTTTTTCACCGGCTGATTTTCCAGCAGTCTTAATTTTTTCAAAAATTTTTTCTTTATCCATTTTTTTATATTACCATTTTCACATATTATTTTAAAGTCAGAATGTAGCCAAGTGCCAGACTCAACCAAGAACTTTACCGATAAAATCTTTTGCGCCGTTCAAAAATGACTTGTAATCCATCGCATTCTTTCCCTGCCGCTGAAGTTCTGTAACGGCAAAAAAACCTTCCCCGCATTTTACAACAATACCCTTGTTCTTAAGCGCGCACAGCACCGTTCCCGGCAAAACGTTTTCCTGCGCAGAAATATTTTTTTCATCTTCTTTTTCAAGCGGAATTCCAGAAATTATTTTTAGCGGCAGACCATTTTCAGTTGTCCACGCAGTCGGCTCCGGATTATAGGCACGGACTTTACAGTCAATTTTTTCCGCAGTTCCGTTCCAGTCAATTTTAGCGTCTTCTTTTTTTATAAAAGTTGTGTAACTAGCCTCGCCAGCCTGAGGAGTTCCCGGCGCAATAGCCCCGTTTTTTGAAACATCCCCAAGAATATCACAAATCATTTTACCACCGACACTAGCCGCATCATCAAGCAAAGTTCCGGCAGTTTCCATCCCGGAAAGCTTAACCTTTGCCTGCGAAATAATATTTCCCTCATCCATTTTCAGAGCCAGTTTTTGAACCGAAAATGCAGTTTCCTTGTCGCCATTTAAAATAGCCGCATTTATAGGAGAGCAGCCACGGTACTTTGGCAATGCTGAAGGATGAAGATTTATTCCGCCAAATTTAAAAAGTTCAAGAAATTTAGGCCCAAAAATATGACCATAAGCAAAACTGACCAGAATTTCCGCGCCAAGTTTTATCACTTCCCCTCGTGCATCTGAATCAAGATGTTCCGGAGAAAAAACAGGTATTCCAAATTCTTCCGCCGTCTGAGCCACAAAAGTAGGGACCAATGCTTTGTGCCGGCCTTTTGCGCTAGGAGGATTTGTAAGAACGCCAACAATTTTATAATCAAAAAGATTTTCCTGTTCTTTTAGGAGCCTTAGCGTTTTTGCCGAAGCCTCTGGACTTCCTGCGTACAAAACTTTTAGCATTTTTTCCCCATTTTTTATTTATTTTTTGCGGCTATTTTCGCCGCGATTTTCCGTGCCTTCGCCTCTTTTTCAAGACGCTTTTTTTCCGCCCGCTCCGCACGTTTTTTAAATTGATTCACTGTTTTTTCCGCAAATTCCGGGTCGCCGCGGTCAATGAACAAATATCCGTCAAGATGGTCGTTTTCATGCTGGATTATTCTGGCCAAAAGCCCGTCTGCCTCCAGCGTGAACGGCTTTCCTTTTTCATTAAAAGCCTGGACTGTAACTTTTGCCGGTCTTTGAATATTCTCGTAGATACCAGGAACGCTAAGACAACCTTCCTCATAGTCACAAAGTTCTGCGCTTGTGCTTATAATCTGCGGATTTATAAAAACGCGGCGAACGTTGTCATCGGCAATCACAACAAAAACACGCTTGCTGATTCCAGCCTGAGGTCCGGCAAGTCCAACTCCGTCCGCACTAATCATCGCCTCAAACATTTCATTTATAAATGCACGGAATTCATCGGTAATCTCTTCCGGTTTTACAGGTTCTGCAACCTGCCGTAATATATCTTCGCCAAGTTTTGTAATTCTCATTTTATTCTCCTAATCTGATTCTAGCGGCGTGGGCGTGAGCGGCAAGCCCTTCCGCATCGCCAAGAAATCCCGCCGCCACCGCGCTTTTTTGTAAGCCACTGCTGCCTTTTTCCGCGCGCAAAGTTGTTACTGTCTTTAAGAAAACACGGACGCTTAAGCCACCTGTAAACCTTGCAGTCCCGCTCGTCGGCAGCGTATGGTTCAGACCTGCGGCATAATCGCCAAAAACTTCCGCGGCATAATCACCGATGAACAAAGAGCCAAAATTATGCACAAGCGACTGAATCTTGTCACGTTCAGCGCCAGGCTCCATTGCAAGCTCAAGGTGTTCAGGCGCTTTTAAATTTGCAAGCTCCGCCGCCTGCTCCAAATCGTCACAAATTATGATTCGACCACAATTATCGATACTTTGGCGGGCAATTTCCTTTGTGGAAAGTTTTTCCAGCTGTTTTTCAATCTGCCCGCTGACTTTTGCCGCAAATTCCTCGCTGTCGGTGGCAAGAACCGGCTGGGCAACAATATCGTGTTCCGCCTGCGCCAAAAGATCGGCGGCAACCCATTCAGGATTTGCAGACTTGTCGGCAATAACAAAAACTTCTGTAGGACCTGCAACCATATCGATTCCGACTTTTCCGTAAACTTCTTTTTTTGCGGCGGCAACGAACTTGTTTCCAGGTCCGACAATAACATCAACAGAAGGAATTGTTTCTGTTCCGTAGGCCATTGCCGCAATCGCCTGTGCACCGCCGCAGGCATAGCATTTTTTTACACCGCAAATATATGCCGCCGCCATAATTCCCTCATCGGCATAAGGTTTTCCACCAACAAAAGGAGAGCCAGAAACACCAAGACCGGCCTTTTGCGCGGCAGATTTATCATCCGGGTGAATCCGTGGCGGAGTGCAAAGGACAATCTCTTTTACGCCGGCGGCAACTGCTGGTGTAACTGTCATCACAACTGTTGAAACAAGCGGAAATCTTCCCGCCGGAACGTAAACTCCTGCCCGCTCAACAGGAATTGTTTTTTGCCCAGTGAACATTCCAGGAGTAAGCTCTATTTCAAAATCATCAAAAGAGGATTTCTGGCGCAAGGCAAATTTTAATGCAAGTTCATGGGAATAGCAGATTGCGTTGTAAATTTCCGGATTTTCCTTTTCAAGTTTTTCCGCGGCGGCTTTCAGCTCATTTTCTTCTATTAAAAATGTTTCCGGCGCAGAAACGTCAAATTTCTGTCCGTATTTTTTTAAGGCTGAATCACCGTTCGCGGCAACATCTTCTATAATTGAATGAACAGTTTCATTTGTTGTTCCAAAGGAACGCCCTTCAAACCATTCGCCCTCAAGTTCATTCGCTTTTACAATTTTTATCATTTTTACTCCCATAAAGAATGTATGCGGATGCGGCAAGGATTGTAGTGGTCCGCCAAAGGCGGATTGCGAAACAGAGTGAAACGACGTGAAGCAATGAAGTGCTTGGCACGGAACCACGAAAAGCCTGATTTTTTGCGGGTTGCGTACAGCAAACCACAAAAAAGCCGCCCAAAAAATTATACTGAGATTGCCTACGCACATTCGGACTGCAAGCTCAATCATCACGAAGGGGCAATCATCACAATTTCCTTATTTTTCCTTATGCCGCCTATCCAACTCGTTATATACATCCTGCCAGTCAACGCCCTCTTTGTACATAAGAACGCTCACAAAATACAGAAGGTCAGCGGCTTCCCAGATAACCTCATCCTTTCCGTCGGCCTCGCAGATTTCCTCGGCCTCTTCCTCAACCTTTTCGCGCACGCGTTTATTGTCAAGCGTCGCCGTGTATGAGCCAGGCTTTGGATTTGCAAAACGCTCTGAAATTGTCGCGTAAAGACGTTCCAGCGTTGATTTTTCGTCCGGCGCGGAAGTAAAGCACGTCCAACTTCCGGTGTGGCACGCGCCTCCATTTGGTTTTACAGTCGCAAGAATTGTGTCGCGGTCGCAGTCCGCGCGAAGTTTTACAACATCCAGAAAATGACCGGAAGTTTCGCCTTTTGTCCACAAAGTGTTTCGCGAGCGGCTAAAAAATGTAAGTTTTCCGGTTTCAAAAGTTTTTTCAAGCGCCTCGCGGTTTGCGTAGCCCATCATCAGAACCTCGCGGCTCCGTTCATCCTGCGCAATAACAGGAATCATTCCGCAGGTTTTCTGCCAGTCAAGGCAACGCGCAAAAGCGTTTTTTAAACTGACTTTATTTGTGTAGAGCGCCATCCCAAGCTGAACGTCGCAGCACATTTTTTCAAGGGTTTCAATCTCGTCCTCAGTGGAAACGCCGCCGGCAACAACAACCCGGCAGCTTACCGCGGCACGAAGCTCTTTTGCCATCTCAAGGTTTGTCCCCTGCATACAGCCTTCTTTTTCAACACAAGTAAAAAGAAGCTCGGAGCAATATTTTTCCGCAAGTTTCGCGCCCTCAATAAGAGGAACATCGATTGTCTCTGTCCAGCCTTTTACAGCAATTTTTCCGTTCAAAGCGTCAACGCCAATGATAATACGCTGTTTTCCGATTGCCGCAGAAAGTTCTTCCAAGAATTCTGTATTCAAAACGTCTGAATTGTTTTCCGGATTTTTCTTCCATGCACTCGAGCCGACTATAACTTTTTCAGCCCCAAGCGAAATCAATTCGCGCGCACGCTTTACAGAACGAACACCGCCGCCGGTACGGACATTTCCCTTGCGCAAAAGACTTTTTAAAAGCGGAGTATTAACCGTGTCGCCTTTTGGATTTGTGTTTCCCATTGCCGCATCAAGGTCGATAACAGCAACCTCGCCATATTTATCAAATTCATTTATAAGAGCGTCCGCATCATCACGCTGCAGCACAAGCTCTTTTCCATTTTTTAACTGAACAACATGACCGCCTTTTAGGTCGATAGAACTGATTACCATAACGCTAAAAGTTTAACGAATTTCACAAGATTTAACAATCAAAAGAATTTGCGGGCGGACAACCGCCCTACGGCCGCACTTCGTTGCGCCCTACCCACCGTGCGGGGGACACCCCCGCAACGCCCCCGTCAATTAAACGCCAATTGCAAATGTTTTTTTTCGTTTACACAATCGAGCAAATAATAATTGATAATATTTTGATATGGCATTCCTGTCTCTTCTGCCATCTTTTTGAAATAATCGATTACTTTGTCATCAAGACGGATTGTTATCTGCTTTTTTAATTTATCTGCATAAGGGTTTTTTATTCCGTTTGAAAAATCGTAATGGTCTCTCATTTTAAATGCCTCCATACTGCTTTGCCTCTTGTAAATCGGCTTTTCTTGCAGAAATAATTCTTATCCTGTCATTTTCTTTATAGCAATGACAAACTACTAACATATGTAACTCTGAACTCAATCCAAGCATAACAAATCTGCTCTCATCAAGAGAAGAATGATCTGGATCCGCAATCAAAACTGCGTTTTCATCATAAAACACAGTTTTTGCCTCTTCAAAAGAAACTTTATGCTTTGCATAATTTAATGCAGCTTTTACAGGATCCCATTCAAAAATTATTTCATCCATAATTATATTATAATTATACATTCAGTGAGTTGTCAATTAAATACCGGCTGCACACACTCAAACGCCAGATCTATACGGCGGTCATCGTTGCATAGGGAAGAGATTATTGTGATTCTGCCGCGCTTTTTGTTCACTTTATATACTTTGCCTTCCAGCCCCATTAAAGGTCCGGAAATTACCCTAAGATTTTGGCCCGGAAGAAATTCCACTTTTGAAATACCCAGATGTTCGCCGTGAGTCATAAAAAGACGGAGCTCCTCCAGCTGCTCTCCAAGGATTTTCAAAGGATTTATAGTTTCAAGCAGAATTCTGATAAACCCGTCAATCTTTTTTAGAGCCTGAACAACCTGCGGAGTAAGATTTTCCACCTGAAAAAACAAATATCCCGGAAAAAGAGGCTTTTCGTACGCAACACCATGGCTCGTTTTTAACGTCCGCTGAAAATAATAGAATTTTATTCCACATTCCTGCGGCTCAAATAATTCAACGGCTTTCTTTTTAAATTTCTCCTCTTCCCCAGTTCTAACCATCACACAGTAGTATTCCAAGAACTAACGTTCCTCCATAGGATGATCTTCCAAAAGCCCCTTGTGGGAAACATTAACCGCACGGTTCAGATAATGGAACGTTATAAAAATTCCCCACACAAAAACCAGACAGAAACACAAAAGCGTAACACCGTTCTTAATCGACATAAAATAAGAAACAACAACTGCAAGACAAACCGCAAACTGCAGCATCAGCAAAAAGAAAATCGCCGCAATTTTAGAAAAACCAATATTCAAAAGTTTATGATGAATATGCGCCCTGTCCGGAGCAAAGATTTTTCTGTGTTCCCTTGTTCGTCGCCAAATCGCGGCAATAACATCTGTAAGCGGAATAGAGCAAAGCAAAAGCATTACCGGAAACTGGATAAATTCAAACTTCTTGTCAACAGAATTGAACAGAGGGGCAACGGCAACCAAATATCCCAGCGTTTGACTTCCGCCATCGCCCAAAAAGATTTTTGCATTCGGCTTATTCCAGAACAAGAATCCGGAAAGCGCGCCGCACACTATGAAATAGAACAGACATATATTGTTATTCTGAAACTTAAATATCAACCCAAGGGCAAGGCACGTAAAAAACGAAATTCCTCCGCAAACCCAATCCATTCCGTCAATCAAATTAAAGGCGTTTACAATGCTCAGAATCCAGACAAAAGTAACAACCTCGCCCACAACAGGCGGAAATTTCCACATAAAAAGACTTGAAAAATGCGTCGGACTCAAACTTACAACCAGCGCAGCCAAAATCTGCACAAATAATTTCATTTTTGCCTTAAGGTTAAAAACATCGTCAACAACGCCAAAGAAAAGGATTATTCCAAACCCAATAAACAATGCCCCATAAAAATCAATCTTTATAACCTTGAACAGAAAACGTGAACAAAGCCATACAATCAAGATTGAGGCAAAAACGGCGATTCCACCAAGGCGCGGAATATTTCCCTTATGAATTTTTCGCGGATCGACTTCATCATACAAATTGAATTTTTTACAGATGTGAATAATCAAAGGACAAAAGCCAAGAGAAAGCAGTACAGACGCAAGAATGAGCAATAACATGCTGAAAACCCCATAATAACATGTATCGATATTTCAGCCACAATGAGCCAATGAGCCAATGAGCCAATGAGCCAATGAGCCAATGAGCCAATGAGCCAATTGTACACCACCACCATTTTTTCCGCAAGCAAAACGCAGGATTTTTAAAAAAAATCACCCCAAAAGCGACAACGCAACAGCCGGCGAAATATTCTGCACGCCAACGTAATCCGGCACAGCAAAAACCGCCCGCGTATAGTTCACAATGCCCTTTACACCAGCCTTCACAAGCCTGTCCGCCATTTTCTGCACCTCATTTTCAGGGCAGCACAAAACGGCATACTCAATTTTTTTTGCGGTGCAAACAGACTCTATCCGGCTCGCGGGGAAAAGCTCAAACGTTGACCGGATAAGCTCAACCCGGTTCAAACTTGAATCAAACCCAGCGCAGACTTTAAATCCACTTTCCTCAAAAAAAGAATCGTCCAAAAGCGCAGCCCCTAGCCGGCCGAGCCCCACAATGCAAATCCGCTTTTCTACCCCGGCAGAATCTTTATCCTCATATTTTAAAAGCGAAGACTGAATATCTTTTTCCAGAACCGAAATTTCATAGCCGTTCCTAAACCCTCTGTGTTCCGCAGGAAATTCCAGAAAAGCAAAATCACAGCGCACAAGGGAATCTTTTACGCCAAGCAAAGCCGCAATCTCTTTCGATGTGATTCTTGGTCTTTGCCATTTTTTCAGAAGATTCAAAAGCAAAACCATACGCTTTTTTGTAGAAACAGGAATTTTTTTCTGCATAATCTTACTATACCGCATTTTTCGCGCATAAACACATAAAAAAGAAAAAGCCCGACCGGATAAAGAATGGGAAAACGGTCGGACTTTTAATAAGGAGGACTAATTTTAACGGTCGAAACGTCGGTTGCCTAAAAATGCAACGGAAATTCCTGTCACCGGGCGTGAGGTTTCGTAGTACGAAAGAACCTCATCAGCAAACAGCTTGTCAAGTTTATCCTGATAAGCCATTATCTTTCCAACATAATTCAATGTTGTCTGAGGCGTGTTATCCGCACGCACTTTGCTAGTTCCGGCATTGTACATCGCCAACGCCGCAACTTCATTTCCTGCAACATTCATACAAAAACGCAAATGGCTCATTCCGTATTTTGCACTTACAGCAGGATTAAAAAAATCTTCTTCCTTTAACTGCGGAAATGAACGGTTATTCAACTGGAACAATCCACGGTCAATGGAAGCATTTCTATTCTTGTTCACTGCGTTCACGTTGTAGCGACTTTCTGTATACGCCAATGCAAACGCCAGCGAAAGCGGTATATCATTTTTTTCAGCCTCTTCAAGAATCGCCATCGCTGTCTCACGGTTTCCTGTCACGTGCAGATAAAACCATTCAACCGCCGCCCTTGAATTCGGCTGCCTGTAAAGAGAAAGCCCCTCGTCGCCAGTCTTAATCTTTGAAGCCGAAAAACCAGCCTCTTCAATCAGATTATTAAAATCAGCAACAACTTCGTTTTCAACTTCTGTAGCAGCTTTTACAACCGGAACAGAAGGCTCTTTATTTTTAGCCGGCAACACAACTGCAATCACACTCGCAACCACAAGAAGCAAGCCACAAAAAACCAAAGAATTGCGACATGAGTTTTGGAAACCAGAATTTTCGGTCTGATTCGTCATTCAAACTCCTTTTGCTAATCTCTCTAAACAACTGTACTATGACACAACATTTAGAAGTAATCAAGAGAAATTTATTATTTTTTTAAGAAATTTTAACTTTTTTTTTGAAAAATTTTGCAAACATTGCGGTTTTTTCGCAAATAATACGGTTTAATACAAAACCAACTCACAAGAAGAAGTTGCCGGAACAAGACCAAACTTTTTTATATTTGATTTTCCGGCAAAATAAACGTAATGGGCGTGCTTTACATTCATTTCGTTTATAAACCACTGCGACCAGCTGTTCTCATCAAGTTTTTTTCCGGCATCCTTTTCCATAAGCTCGGCGGCAACCGCAAACCCCAGAACGCTTGTGCAGTCCTTTATTCTTCTTGCCGTATGAACCATCGCCTTGATAAAAGAATCCGCCTCGTCCGCGTCTGCGAAACTTTTCTGGGCCATAGGAACAATAAACGCGAACGCGCCCGCAGCCTCAAGCCCCTTCAAAAAATCGCGCAGTTTTGCAAGAATTTCTTCATTATAAGAACCTTCTTCTATCTCAACATTATTCCAAGGGCACACAACCGCAGTAAGACTGCCAGCCCCCGGAACAAAAGCCGACTCAACGCCGTCAATCTGAACAATATTCAAATTTTCCGCGCTGATTTCCAAACCATCAGAAAGTTTTACAAGTTTATTTTCAACAACTTTTACAAGCGGATCAAATTTCATAATTTCCTCTAATTTAAAAAAGATAAAAAAAAGACCTCTGCACAGCCAAAAAGCCTAAGCGCAAAGGTCTTTGTATACAAAGATAGATATAAACTATTCTGTTAAAATCTTAATTACTTCAGCCTTGTCCTGAGTATTCAAAATCTGCTGTCGTTTTTCTGCGCTCTTAAAAAGAAGACTTACTTCAGCAAGAAACTGAAGGTGCGGTCCTGTCTTGTTCACAGGCGACAAAGTCATAATGAATATGCGGCACGGCTCCTGATCCAATGAATCAAAATCAACCGGATTGTCTGAAATTCCAATGCAGGCAACCAAATCGTTCACAGAATCAGTCTTTCCATGAGGAATAGCGATTCCATGCTTCATTCCAGTAGACATCTTGCGTTCACGGTCAAGAACAACTTCGCGTGCTTCTGCCTTATTTGTAACTTTTCCAGCCTTAACAAGGATGTCAATCATCTCGTCAATAATTTCTTCTTTTGTAGTTCCCTTCAAGTGAAGGTTTACAGTATCAGTTGTTAATACAGTTCTCAAATCCATATTTTTAAGTTTATTTACAGTTATCTTTTCTGTCAAGAAAAATTATGAAATATTGCAGGTAAAATTTTAATTTGGGGGAAGTCTCCCCCTGTCTTCCAAAACAAGTCGCTCCACGAATGATTCAGCAAGCCGAATCATTCTCTCCGCTTTGTTGTTTTGTCCGCCACCCCCTCTGCGGGCTCAAACGCCGCCCGCAACGCCCGCTAAGATTTAATAATAGCCCTAATTTCGAGTTTGTGCTATAATAATCCTATCATGACTTTAGTTGAAAAATTCCGGACAGACATAAACAGAACCATCAAACGTGAACGCGCAGAAAACAACGGCCGCTACAACGCGTCAAAAGCCTGCGACTCAATCCAGAAACTTTTTGAACGCAACTGTGCTGTTCCCGGCGGTGTTGCCCGGGCAATCGCATTTTACTGGTGCGATGAATACATAGACCATTCAGAAGCCCCGGAAAACGAGCCGACAGAAGAACATATCGACAAACTCTGCGCATTTCTTTCTTTTTTAAACGATGCGGACGAGGGCGAAGAATACCTTTCCACGGCCGACCTTGAAGAAATAAACGAAGCCGTAAACGACGAAGCCGAAACAATGCCGCTTGAACAGCTCCAGTCCCTGATGGGAAAACTGGTTGACCGCGGAATTTTGTAGAAGAAAACAAAAATAATAAAATTGTGCATTAATTGACAGCATACGATTTTATCGTATAATTATAAATATGACTCGTGAATTCATATTTACATCCACATTTAGTAACTGCTGGAAGGCAATGGGCTTAAATGACGACAACCTAAAGGAACTGGAAAAGGAACTTTTAAAAAATCCCCAGTCAGGAGATGCAATAGAGGGTACAGGAGGAGCAAGAAAGCTAAGAATAAAACTGGGAAATCACGGAAAAAGCGGTGGAGCACGAATCATATACCTGGATGTCTTTGAAAAAGAAAAACTATATTTCTTATTTGCATATCCAAAAAGTGTACAGGAAAACCTTACGTCAGCACAAAAAAAAGCTATAAAAAACATTATAGAAGAAATCAAAAAAGAGGCTTGATTATGACAAAACTGAATTTCAATTCACCTTTGACGGATGAGCAGATTTCTGAAAATTTCAAGAACATTTCTTTTTTTGATGGCTTGATGAGCGGACTCACAGAAGCATTGGCTTATGAGAAAGGCGCTGCAAAAGCCGAAACTTACGCAAGAAAAAGTAGTCTTCCTGATATAGACGTAGCAAAAGAACGTGCCTCCTTAAATATGACTCAAAAAAAATTTGCCACAGTGATTGGCGTTTCAAAACGTACTGTCGAAGCCTGGGAAACAGGAAAATGCACTCCATCTCCGACAGCAAAAAAACTTATGCATCTTATAAGCATAGACCCTACATTGGTTCAAAAATTATGACAGAAAACTATTACTCATCCTGCAGCCAATGTCCGCGAAATTGCAATGTCAGCCGCACGCAAAAAAAATGCGGATTCTGCGGCGAATCTGATGAGGTCCGGATTGCTGTGGCGTGCCTTCACTTTGGGGAAGAGCCTTTTATAACTGTACACGGCGGAAGCGGAACTATTTTTTTTACCGGATGCACTTTGCGCTGCGCGTTTTGCCAGAACTATCAGATTTCACAGGATGGAATGGGAAAAGCGGTCTCAAAAGAAGAATTCTGCGAAATATGCCTTAAACTTCAGGATGCCGGCGCGGAAAACATAAATCTTGTTACAGGAAGCCATGCAATTCCAAAACTTGCTGAATTTATAGAAGCCGCGCAAAATGCAGGATGCGCAATTCCTTTCTGCTGGAATTCCTCTGCATTCGAAAATGTTGAAATGCTGGAACTTTTAAAGCCTTTTGTAAAAATCTGGCTTCCGGACTTTAAGACCCTGGACAAGAATCTTGCGGCAAAACTGTTCGGCGCATCACAATATCCGGAAACAGCGGAAAAAGCAATTTTGTGGATGCTCCAGAATTTTCCGCTTAAAATTACCGAAGAAAAAGCAAAAAAGGACTATCACGACGCAAACGGCAAAAAAATCAGCAAAGGCGAAAAACACGAAAAAATGACGCAAGGCGTAATAATCCGCCATCTTTTTATGCCTGGAAAATTTCTGGAAACAGCCGATGTCCTTGACTGGCTAAAAAAACACGCGGACGGAAAAGCGATAATTTCGCTGATGAACCAATACACACCGGTCCCATTTGCGGAAGACAAAGAAAAACTAAAAAAAAGGACAGAGGCGCTAAATGCAATCGAAAACCGACTTGTGGACAGACAGGAAGACAGCGACCTGCAGGATCTGATTGAAGCCTACGATTTTGAAACGCTTTTTTATCAGGAACTTACCGACGACACAAGCTGGCTTCCAGATTTTACAAAACCTCAGCCTTTTTCAAACAAACTGGCAACCCCCGTCTGGCACTGGAACTATGGATTTCTAGAATCAAAAAAATGAGCAAGATTTCAATTTTTTTTACAATCATTATTTTTTCCGCGCTCCTTTCGTGCTCAGCAGGCGAATCAAATAGAACTGAACAGAAAAACCTTTCGCTTCCAGAAGATTTTATGCGCGGTTTTGATGCGTCAATGGTTTCACAAGTCGAAGAAAATGGCGGAATTTACCGTTCAGAAGACGGCTCGCCAAAAGATATTTTTAAAATTCTAAAAGAAAACGGTGTAAACTGGATTCGGCTGCGGCTGTGGCATTCCCCGGACGCAACAAAATCCGCCGGCGACAACACTCTGGAACGGACTTTTCAGATTGCAAAAAGAATCAAGGCAAACGACCTTAAATTTCTTCTGGACATCCACTACAGCGACACCTGGGCAGACCCCGCGGACCAAAAACGCCCTGCGGCATGGGATTCCTGCGCAACAATCGCTGAACTAAGCGAAAAAGTTTCTGAATATACAACCATGGTTCTAGAAACTTTAAAATCAACGCAGCCAGACATGGTTCAAATCGGAAACGAAATCAATCCCGGAATGCTAGTAACTAACAGCAGCGCAAATTCCATTACAGAATACACCGAGCCAACCTGCTCATCATGGAAATCAGACGAAAGCGCAAAAAACCTAGGCGTTATTCTAGCGGCCGCCAGCGGATCAGTCAGAAAATTCAATCCGGACATAAAAATAATGATTCATCTTTCCAGCCAAAAAGATGACAACCTTGAATGGTGGTTCAAAAAATTCCCGAATCTTGACTTTGACTACATCGGACTAAGTTATTATCCGTACTACGAGCACGGAACTTTGGACGAACTAAAATCAAACATAAAAAACCTAAAAGAAAAAACCGGAAAACAGATTCTTGTCGCAGAAACATCCTGGGTCTGGACAGACGAATGGAGCGACCAGACCCCGAATCTTTTTGGCGACCCGCAGAAAATTCAAGGCGCAAAAAATCTTAAAAATTACATCAAAAAGATGAAAATCCAAACCTCAACATGCACAGACACAAACGGAACAGAAGAAAACGGAATAAACGCAACGCAAGAAAACCAGACAGCCGTAATACAGGCAATTTTAAACGCAGTTTCAACATCCGGCGGCTGCGGCGTATTTTACTGGGGCGGCGACTGGATTCCAGCAAAAAACATCCAGAACAACTGGGAAAACCAGGCGATGTTTGATTTTTCCGGCAAAGCACTAAAAAGCCTGAAGGCATTTAACAATTGAGCCACGGTGAAAAATTGGCATCTCGCAAAAAATCAAAGTTTAATCACGAATAATAAGTTTCTTCAATTTTGGATTTTATATCTTCAAAGGCTTTCAGGTTGTTTTGATGAAGAACCGCGCAAATTTCCTGCCCTTGTTTTGAATTTAACGCATCGTTAAAAAAGGCGATAATTCCCTGGGCGGTATTCTGCATTTCAAGACGCTCTAACGTGTTTTCTACACTCTGCTTTATATTTTCCGGCAGATTTTTACACGCAAGAGCCGGATTTATGACATTCGATTTTATAAGACCTAAAAGTTTTTCTTTTTCTGAAAGATGAAGTTCAAAAACCAGCTGACGCAGATTTTTATCCGGAGAAAAGATATTTACAAATGAGTTGATTGCATTTTCATAATTCAAAAAATCACTGTAAGTAAAGGAATTCAAACTTGGATGCATTATGTCGTTTCTGATTTTTTTAACTTTTTTGTAAAGCCGCTTGTTTTCTTCTAAAAAATAGTATGAATCCTGCGGAAAACAATTCTGCAGGTCATTCCAGTTTTTATCGTCGGTTAAAATCTGAATCAGATAATAAATGTCCAGTTCGTTGAAGTTTTTATCAACTTTTTCATTTAGCACACGTTCAACACATTCTCTTTTCCACTGAGAAGACAAAACCGGCAGACGATTTTCCAAAAACTGGCTCAGCGGAAGTCGGGCTGCGTAAAGGTCTTCGTAAATATTCTGTAAAATGCGGATTGTTTCCATTTGTGTACCTCGGGATTATTTAAAATATTTCATCGTATATGTAGTACTGTCGGGGTTGCCTTCAATTTTTTCGTGTTGGAATTTAACGGCATTCATCGCATTACAGATATTTGCAGGATTTTGATTTTCACAAAGTTTATCAACAGCCGGCCAGGCACGAATATCTTTTTCATTGAGTATGACTTCTTCACCTTTAGCATATTTTTCAATGTAGTCTTCAATTAATTTTGTAATTTGCTCCCTTTTATTCATATTTTTTCCTCCAAAAATATTTTTTTTATTTTATTCTGTGTAATTTTGTGCGATGCGGATGCCCATCCAATCAAAAGTTGAAAAATACGAATTATCCCAACTATATCTCTTATATATTTTACAATCCATGGTTGAACTATTAGTGACGGAAGCATAAGAATAAATGCATCCTCCCCTATAAATGCTCGAGGTTGAACCCCCACTGTTATGATGTATAGGATTTGTAAGTTCTCCTGTTCCCCAGTCTGCATAATAGTCATAACACCATTCTGCAGCGTTTCCGCTCATATCATAAATTCCCAATTTGTTAGCCGCTTTTGTACCCACAGGATGCATTTCACTTCCTGAATTACTGTAGTACCAGGCAACAGTACCAATCGTGTTACTTCCGCTGTAAGTCGTATACGAAAGATATTTTCCGCCGTTGGCTGCATACTCCCATTCACATTCTGTTGGCAGCCGGTAACCGTTTTTTGTTTTATCCCAATTAAAAGTTCCGCTTGTAGAAGAATAATCGCGCCACACGGAATTTCCCCGGTAGTAAACCGGTTCTAAACCTTTGTATTCACTGTATGCGTTGAGCCAGACACAGGCACCGTTCCAGCTTATGCATGTTGCAGGCACAAAACTTTTGTATTCATCATTCGTTGCATAGCCTTTTCTGGCGGTTCCTAAAACATAGTTTTTTTCTGTTGTTGCCCAGGTGCAAACTTCTTTCCAAAGCTCGTAGGTCAATTCGTACTGTGCAATCCTGAATGAACTTAAAGTAATTGTCGGGCGGCTGGTAGAATCCGGGTCGCCCATCAAAAACGTTCCGCCTTCAACATCAATCATTGCGGCGTAATCCTTTCCCCACTGGGCGTAGAGCGTTACATTTGCCGCAGGCGTAATTTTGCTTCCGGCAGAATAGCCTTGTCCGCTTGTGCCGTCCTTGCTTGTGTTCCAGTTTGTAAATGCGTAGCCTGTTTTTGTAAGCGTACCCGAATTGCTGCTTACCGTTATACTGCTTCCTTTTTCAACATAAACGCTTTCCGGAACTGTGCCGCCTGTTGCCCCGTTTGCGTCGTATGTGATTTTCCACATCTCTTTTACCCATTTTGCGTAAAGCGTTATGTCTTCGCCCGGGTAGAATGGAAATGAAACTTTGCTTTCGTCTGTAAAGTCTGCATTTGTGTACCAGCCGGAAAGCATACAGTTTGCCTTCGTTGATTCAGGGCTATTTTCCACAACATAAGAATTAACGTCGCTAACCGCAGTTCCACCGTTCGTTTCAAAAGTTACTGTAAAGTTTTCCTTATATTCTGCATAAAAAGTAATGTCCGCCGTAAGCGTAAGCGGAAATTCCACTTTTTTTGTAAGAGCGGAATCCGTGTACCATGAAATAAATGTAAAGCCAGATTTTTCAGGAGCCGAAATGCTTTCAACAGTACGAGCCCTGAAAGAAACTATCTCACTTCCCCCGTTTGTTTCAAAGCTTACAAGATAAGTCGGAAGCCACTTTGCATATAACGTTGTATCTTTTTCAACCGAAAAAGGAACTGAAATAGCATTTCCGGAAAGACTTGCAGACGTAAACCAGCCGGCAAATTCATAGTTTTCTTTTTCCGGTTCAGGCAGAGATGATAAAATTCCAGTTTTAACAGATTCAACTTCACTTCCGCCGTTAGAATTAAAAGTTACCGTATAATTTTGAATCCATTTTGCATAAAGCGTAGTATCTTTTGACAGCGACAAAGGAAAAGAAACTTTTTGACCTGCAAAACTTGCATTTGTGTACCATCCAGCAAAAGTGCAATCTGTTTTTATTAGGGAAGAAGGCTCGTTCAAAGCAGAAGCAACAACACTTTCCAAGGTCATATCACAGTTTGTGACAAAATTTACCGTGTATTTCTGGTTCCATCTTGCGTATAAGACAGTGGCTTCCTTCGGCTCATAAGGAAAAATCACCGCGGCTTCAGAAAAATCAGATTTTTCATACCAGCCTAAAAAGTCGCAGTTCGCTTTTGCCGTTTTCGGTTCAGCCTGAATCCTGTTTGTTGTTACAGACTCAACCTTGCTTCCTCCGTTTGTTTCAAAACTCACCTCGTAAAGTTCTGCTGCATCCTGAAAAAATGGATTTTTACAAGTTAAAAAAAGTACAGCGATTAAGTTTATAAAAATTGCAGATTTAAAGATCTTCATGATAGTTCTCCTGTAAAGCTTCGCGTTAGCGACAGCATCTCCTAAAAAAATTAGAATCTTAAGCCAAAATTTAATCCGGCACCAAACATAAATGGGTAGCCGATCCGCAGGTTTGGTTCAATATAAAATGAATTGAGCCCTTGTCTAAAACCAAGGTTAATTCCGCCACTAGTCGAAAGTTTTGTATCGTCGTCAATAAAAATAAAACTTACGCCACCGTCTGCTTCTATAAAAACACCTGTTGAAGGCTCTCCGGAAGGAGAAACTAAATAAATTCTTAAAAATCCTGCTGGTTCAAGTGTGTAAATTGAATTTTCTTTATTGAAAAAGTCGTAGCTCATTAGAGTTTTTATTCCCATTGTCAGACGGCGTGTAAAGTTGTAGTCAAAATAAATACCGGCACCTGGAGAAAATTTTAAAACAGAGTTTTTGTTGCCTTCCAATAAAAAGCCCAGAGAACTTTTGCAGTAATTTGCAGCCCGGCCAAAAAGTTCTTCTGTTTTAGCTGAACGGGAAAATGTGTATGTTTTGTAGAGTATGTACGAGGCTGTTTCTACTTCAAGAATGTTTACGGTAAAATTGTATTGATTTTCAAGTTCCGTTACTTTTCCAAGAACTATTGCATTTGCACCGAGCATTTTGCAGATTGAAAGTGCGGTTTCGTCGCTTACCCAGCCGCTCATCTGAAAATCCAGTTCTTTTTGAATTTTGTCTAAGTGATTTCTTGTAATGAGTTTTATTTTTTTTGATTCAGTTACAATTGAATTTAACTGGCTTTGAATATAGTTCGACATTTCTTGGCTGGAAGAAGAAAAATTTAGAATACAGACGATGGAACCTTCTGTAAGTGATTCTGTAATGTCGTTTCCTGCATTTTTCAAAACTGAATCAAGGTTTTCCCTGGCAGAAACATTCCACATAAAAGCTAAAAAGAATAACGATAAGAAGAATTTTTTCATTTAAAAACATTTCCTGTAAAAAAATATTCTTAAACTCAAGTTTTGAACAAAAATCGAAAAAAAATGAGTTTTAATTTATATGAATTATATACTAATCCTCATAAAAATAGAAATTAAGGCAGTTTTATGTTTTTAAGCTAATAAAGATTTTTTCAGGATTCTCACAAAATAAAAGAATGGGAATTCGGCATACGTTTATTCAGAATATGAAATTTTACAGAAAACAGGCGGGGCTTACTCAGGAAAAACTTGCGGAATTAATTGGAATGAGCACTTCCTATATTGGCGATATGGAGGCCAGGGAAAGATTTCCTTCTGCAGAAACGATAGACAGAATTGCCGATGCTTTAAATATGCGTCCTTCAGAACTTTTTAACGAAAGAGGCAGCCCGGAAACAACAAAAGAAAGTTTTGAAAAAATCTATGCCACAAAACTAAATGAAGAATTAAAAAAACGTATTTTAAAAGACATAGACGATGTCTGCGAACTGATTTAGTGCGCTAAAGCGCATGGCTTCACGCTTACGCGTGAAGGATTGGAGCACCTGCGTAGCAGTTCCGTAGCGGTGAGCGGAGGAATGAGCCGCGCAAGACGGCGAAGTGCGCAAAGCCTGACCCGTAAGGGGCACGCCCAAAAGAAAATTCACCAAAAAAAGCACAAAAAACGAAACTATCCCACTATATATATGTTTTGAATCTATACGATAAAGAAATTCTAGTGTATATTTTAACTTCCTAGAAAAAACAAATTGGAGACACAAATGAACAAAGCAGAACTTATTGACGCTATTGCAGCAGACACAAATCTTTCTAAGAAAGATACAGACCTTTTTATCAGGGCTTTTACAGAAAACGTAGCAAAGTCTCTTGAAAAAGGCGAAGCTGTTCAGCTTTTAGGTTTTGGTACTTTTGATGTTGGCGAACGTTCAGCAAGAGAAGGACGCAACCCAAAAACTGGCGAAACAATCAAAATCGCAGCATCTAAATGTCCAAAATTCAAGGCTGGAAAAGCACTTAAGGACAGAGTAAACAAGTAAGTTTTTTTTGTTTACAAAGCAGTTTCTGGTAATTTTGCCGGAAGCTGTTTTTTTTTATTCGGGCGTTTCCGTCGCATGCGACGGCCGGGCTTTGCGGGATTACAATGCTTACGCATCGCCTCCGGCGTCCCTCCAATCCCTAACGCGGAAGTACATCTATGGCAGAAAATAACGAAAATACGCTTCTTTTAATGAACGGAACTGTTGTCAACGTCTTTACTGAAGAACTTGAAAAAACAAATGTCCTTATAAAAGGCAGTAAAATTATCGGCGTTGGACCTTACACAAAAAACGACGCTGGCGAATGTGTTGACGTCAGCGGAAAATTCATCTGCCCTGGCTTTATTGACGGTCACATGCATATAGAAAGCACAATGCTTCTGCCTTCGGAATTTGCACGCGTTGCCCTTGTTCACGGAACAACTTTGATTGTTGCCGATCCCCACGAAATTGCAAATGTCTGCGGAACCGACGGAATTAATTTTATGATTGATAGTTCTGAGAATCTGCCGTTAAAAATTTATTTTATGCTTCCTTCCTGCGTTCCTGCTACAAAATTTGACGAAAGCGGGGCAAGCCTTAATGCAGGTGATCTGCACAGATTTTATTCAGATAAAAAAGTTTTGGGGCTTGCCGAAGTAATGGATTTTACCGGCGTTGTAAAAAACGACAAAACAATAATGGACAAAATCCATGACGCGCTTTTGCAGAATAAGAATATTGACGGCCACGCGCCGCTTTTAAAAGGCAGAGATTTAGACAAATACATTGCTTCTGGAATTACAACCGACCACGAGTGTTCAAACGTGCAGGAAGCAATTGAAAAAATTAAAAAAGGGCTGTGGGTCATGATCCGCGAAGGCTCTGCCGCCAGGAACCTGGAAGCTCTTCTTCCGCTTTTTAATGAACCTTACTGTCAGCGCTGCCTTCTTGTAACTGACGACAGAAATTCAAGCGACCTTTTAAAATCAGGGCACATCGACAACATAATCCGCAAAGCCTGTCAAAAAGGCGTAAATCCTATAAAAGCAATAAAAATGGCGACTTTACAGGCGGCACAGTGTTTTGGCTTAAAATATACAGGTGCCGTTGCCCCGGGCTACAATGCAGATCTTTTAATTCTGAACGATTTAGAATCTGTAGAAATAGAAGATGTTTACACAGACGGAAAAAAAGTCGTAAGTAAAAAAAAGGTTCTGGATTTTAAAAAGCCAGACGTAGAGCCTTCTCTTTTGCAGAAAGTTCACAACACTGTTCATCTTGCGCAATTAAAGGCAAATGATTTTTATATTGAAGAGGACAAAGGCGAATCGAGAATCATTCAAATTGTAAAAGGCGAGCTTATAACAAACGAAATTAAAGCAAAATTGAATTTTAATTCCAGCAATGGAATAGACATTGACCGCGACATATTAAAACTTTGCGTAATTGAACGCCACAAAGGTACGGGGCACATCGGCAAAGGTTTTATAAACGGAATTGGCCTTAAACACGGTGCAATTGCTTCTACCGTAAGCCACGACAGTCACAATTTAATCGTAATCGGAACAAACGACGCCGACATGGCTTTTGCAGCAAACAGTTTAAGGGAATGTGGCGGTGGAAGCATTTATGTAAAAGACTCAAAAATTGTTGAATGTCTTCCTCTTCCGGTTGCCGGGCTTATGAGCGAACTTTGTGCAGAAAAAGTCGCCCTGCAGACAGAAAGACTCCACGAGGCAGTCCACAAAGACGGAGTAAGTGCAGAAATTGAGCCTTTTATGAATATGGCGTTTGTAAGCCTGGCGGTTATTCCGTCTTTAAGAATGACAACGCTGGGGCTTGTTGATGTCTGCCTGTAATCGGCAAAATAAAATACTTTAAAATATCTGAAATTCTCTATTTATTTTGCCGTTTGCGTACTATAATCTTGCCATGTCCAAAAAAGAATTTTTAACGGCAGAAAAAATCGCAGAACTCTGGAATTTAAGCGAACGCAGTGTCAGAAATTACTGTGCCCAAGGCAGAGTCATCGGTGCAATTTTAGAAGGCGGAATATGGAAAATTCCAGCTGACGCAGAAAAACCAGACAGACAAAAGCGGCATTCCAGCAGAAAAACGAATTTTCTTGAACTTTTAAAACGTGAAAAAGATTCAGCTTTAAAGGGCGGAATCTACCACAAAATTCAAATTGATTTAACATACAATTCAAACCATATCGAAGGTTCAAAATTAACTCACGAACAGACGCGTTTTATTTTTGAAACAAAAACGATTGGATTTTCACAAGATACTGTAAAAGTTGATGACATTATCGAAACCGTAAATCACTTTCGATGCATAGATTTTGTAATCGAAGCTGCAAAAACAAAACTTTCGGAAAGTTTTATAAAACAGCTGCATTACATTCTAAAAAGCGGAACTTCAGATTCTCAAAAGTCGTGGTTTAAAGTAGGCGACTATAAAATGCTCGAAAACGAAGTCGGTGGCTGCCAGACTGTAAAACCTGCAGAAGTAAAAACAGAAATAAAAAAACTTCTTGCTGAATATAATTCAAAAAAAGACATTTGTTTTGACGATATTCTGGATTTTCATGTCCGATTCGAAACAATTCATCCGTTCCAGGACGGAAACGGTCGTATAGGGCGGCTTATAATGTTAAAAGAATGTTTAAAAAATAATATTGTGCCTTTTATCATAACCGACGAAGTTAAAATGTTTTACTACCGCGGAATAAAAGAATGGAACAACGAACGCGGCTTTCTGCGCGACACCTGCCTTTCTGCTCAGGACGAAATGGAAACGGTTATTCAGAAATTTCTGTAAAATTTAATTTTACCCTGAATTTCGAGTTTTGAATAAATAGTTGAATGCCGAGTTTATTTTATTAAAAAATGCCAAATAGCCGTAGGAGAGGTCCTGTTCCAAAAGATGCAATAAAGACCGCCACGGATGGCGGATACAGACGGGCAAAAACTTTAGTTTTTGCAATAAAGAAAATGACAGGACGGCATTTTCTTTATTATGGTTCTCGACGAGAGGCTATTTGATATGCTTTTATTGAAACTCGACATTCGGACTAATTAAACTGTGCAAGGATTTCGCTTAGCATAGGCATAAGCTGTTTTTTGCGGCTTACAACACCTTTTAATACAAACACATTTTCTTCTTTTTTTGGAAAATGCAGAAAATCCAGAAAGTCTTCAGCCGCACTTACAATCATCAGCGAATTTAACGTTGAAATATCGGTTATCAAAAGTGAACAGAAAAGTGCCTTGTTTGTATTCCTTATGTTTTCAAGTTCCTTTATAAATTCATCCCGGCGTTTTAAAATTTCCTGGGTTCCGTCAACTTCAATCTGGCTTACAGTAAATATTCTTCCGTTTTCCTGATATTCCTTCATATCCTGCTTTATAATTTCAACTGCACTGCGGTCGCCAATCCTGCTTCCTGCCTTTATTATTTCGGCAGCAAGCGATTTTATGTCGAGACCTGTAATTTTGCTCAGGGTTTTGGAAAATTCAATATCAAGGCTTGTAGTTGTTGCAGATTTTAATCCCAGTGTGTCGCTTAAAATTCCACACAGCAAAAGTCCTGCAATATCTTCCGGCAGTTCTACCTTATATTCTTCAAAAAGCTTGGAAATGATTGTTGCAGTTGAACCGACTGGAAGGTTTATAAAAGTTACAGGAGTTTTTGTCGGAGTTGAACCGATTCTGTGGTGGTCAATAATTTCATTTATTGCATAATTTTCAAGCCCGTCAATTGCCTGGCTCCTCTCGTTGTGGTCAACCAGGGCAAGCTGAATATCAGGCTCATTGTGAATATCGATTTCCGACATAATTCCAACGACACAGTTACTGTCATCTACAACCGGCAGCATTCTGAGCGGACTTAAAAGAATCTGTTTTTTTGCAAGAGACAAAAGAGTATTCTTTTTTAATGGTTCAATTTCTTTATCCGCAATCTTAAAAACCGGAACAGAATACATTAAAAGCATTGCTGTTGACGAAGTATTGAACGGACTTAAAATCAGCGTTGTTCCAACCTTTTTTGCAAAATCAATTATTTTGTCAGTCGGCATTCTCGAACCGCTGATAATCATAATGTCAACCTTGTTTTCCAGACACAAAAGCTGAATGTCTTCCCTGTCGCCGGTTACAACGATTAAAGGTTGTGTTAAATGCGAAGTCAAAGTCTTGGAAAAAGAGAAATAACTTGTCGAAGCCGAAATGACCTTATATTTTTTAATTTCTTCAATATTCTGTTCGCTTAAAAAAGTTCCTCCGACAGTTTCTTTTAAAAGTTTTGCCGACGTAAAAATTGAAACATGATGGTTCGGGTCAAGAGTGTCAAAAATACTTTTTAAAACAAGATTGTTATTTAAAAGTCCCTTATAGTGATTTTCGCTGTCAACAACCGGCATTGCGTTTATTTTATTCTGCCTCATAGTCTGCACGGCATTCCAGATTGAATCCTTTTCGTTTACCGTATATGCGCCCTTGTGCATGTAGTTTTCAACTTTCGGCTCCAGGTTAGAAATGTAAAGCGGGGGAGTAACATTAAATTTTTTGTAAATGTAGTCAGTCTGTGGATTTAACTGTCCGGCCCTGCATGCAACGTACTGCGTAAACCCGAGTTTGTGTTTTAAGAAAGCAAGTGCCGTAGAACTTACGACAGAATCAGTATCAGGATTTTTATGTCCAAAAATCAAAATTTTCTTTTGTGTCTCTAAATCTTCCATAATCGAAGAAGATTGTATCACGCTTTTTATTAAAAATAAAAATTTTATGGAGCATCTTTTGTTTATCGCGCCCGTGTTCCGCCCTTCGCTGTCCGCTCATTGGCACGTTCGTGCCAACTAAAGGGGCTCCACCCGGGGCTGTCAGGCACATTAAAGGCCAAATGTCAAAACTTCGCGTCCTTCCAGTTACTGCCAATGAACCTTAATGAAACAATTTTTTCTTGAATTAACAGCACGGTTTAAGTAAAATCTCTTCATTATGATACAAAGAAATATTGGTTTTTCAAATCTTACTGCTGGCTATCTTTTCCCGGAAGTAGCCCGCCGTCGTCGGGAATATGCTGCTTCGCATCCACAAGCAAAAATTATCAGCCTAGGAATCGGTAACACAACTGAACCACTTTCTCCTCATATTGCAAAAGCAATGGCAGATTACTGCATGGCTCTTGCAACTCCAGAATGCTATTCAGGTTACGGAGATGAACAGGGAAACTCTCAGCTACGTGCAAAAATTGCCGAAGTTTTTTATCCTGGCATGGCAACTGCAGAAGAAATTTTCATTTCTGATGGTGCAAAGTGCGACATAGCACGCATTCAGACACTTTTTGGTTCAAAAGTAAAAGTTGCAGTTCAGGATCCTGCCTATCCTGTTTATGTTGACGGTTCTGTCGTTGTCTGCGCTGCCGGAAAAAATACAGGAAACGGCTATGAAGGAATTTCCTATCTTCCATGTACTCCGGAAAACAACTTTTTCCCGGATCTTTCAAAAATTGAAAAAAATACTTTAATTTATTTCTGTTCACCGAATAATCCTACAGGCGCAACTGCTACAAGAGAGCAGCTTCAGACACTTGTTGATTTTGCAAACAAAAACGGCTGCATCATTATCTTTGATGCTGCTTATTTTGCATTTATCCGTGACAAAAATCTTCCAAAAACAATTTACGAAATTCCTGGTGCAAAGACCTGTGCAATCGAAGTAAATTCTTTTTCAAAACCTGCTGGTTTTACAGGCGTTCGTCTCGGCTGGTCACTTGTTCCTGCAGAATTAAAATTCGAAGACGGTTCAAGCGTAAATAAAGACTGGAACCGCGTTATGACAACTCTGTTCAACGGAGCTTCAAATGTAGCACAGGCTGGCGGTCTTGCTGCCTTAGATGAACAGGGCTTAAAAGATATGACTTCTCAGGTTGACTATTACCTTGAAAACGGCCGTCTTATTAAAGAAACCCTCGAAGGAGAAAACTTTAAAAAGGCCGGGGTAACTGCTTATTTTACAGGCAATGGTCCTTATGTCTGGGCAAAATTCCCTGGAAAAGCAAGCTGGGACGTTTTTGACACAATCCTGGACAAATGCCACGTAGTAACAACTCCAGGCTCTGGATTTGGTCCTGCCGGCGAAAGTTTTATCCGCTTCAGTTCATTCGGACACAGGGCAGACATTCAGGAAGCCTGCAAACGACTTTCTGAACTCACTTTAGAGTAGTAAAAATAAAAAAGGCTGTCTTTGAAGTTCAACTTTAGTCATGCTGAAGTTAGTTCAGCATCTCTTTTGTGTTGATAAAATAACTTTTCAGACAGCTTTTTTTTGTTCAATAAAAAATTTAGAAGTAAGATTTATACCCCAGATTAAGCTTAAACTTCTGCGGCCATTTTTCC
>CAVGBY010000013.1:0-25383 GCA_963627355.1 uncultured Prevotella sp.
GCTTTGTGAAGAAAGCCGGTCTTGGGCTAAAGAAAACAATATAACCGAAAACGATATTAAGGATTCAATAAAAAGTCTCCGTGCGGAGAAAAATTCAAAATGAAAATTGTAATCGACACAAATGTTGTCATTTCAGGAATTTTCTTTGGCGGCGAACCTAATAAATTTCATCAATCGTTTTCATTCCTTCCCGAACTTCGGTTCTTCTTCCGCGGCTAAAAGCGCGGCGTTTGCCAAATCGTTTATGTACTGGGCATCGGCGGCTTTTTGCCAGGTTGTGCCGGCGGATTTCAGGGAGCGTGTCTGCTCTTCCTTGCGGGCGTTGCGTTTTTCAAGAAGGCGTTTTGCGGCAAGAATGATTTCTGTTGCCTCGTCCGCGCGTACGTGGATTGCCTGCGCAATGGTGCTTTCGTCCGCGGCGCACATATTTTCCAGGGTTGTGAATGTTTTTGTGAGAGTTCTTGCCCGTTTTTCCCCGATATTTGGAATTTCAAGAAAAATGCTTACCGTGTTTTCCTTTGTACGCAGCCGCTGGTTTCTTGTGGTTGCAAAGCGGTGGGTTTCGTCTCGGACACGCTGTAAAAGGCGCAGTGCGTCGCTTCTTTTTGGAAGGCATACCGGTTTTTCCGCATAAGGCCGCCAGATTTCCTCGTCGCGTTTTGCAAGTCCTGCAATCGGAATGTCAAGGTTCAGCGATTTTAGCACTTGGTCAACCGCGTTTACCTGCCCGATTCCTCCGTCAATAAGAATCAGATCCGGCAGATCCGCCTGTTCGTTTAAAAGTCGTGTGTAGCGCCTGCTGGTCGCCTCGCGCATTGACTGAAAGTCGTCTATGTAGCCGTCTGTTGTTTTCAGCCTAAAGTAGCGGTAATTCTTTTTGTCCGGATTTCCGTTATAAAAACTGATTAGCGATGCTACCGGGAATTTTCCGCCGATGTGGGCAATATCAAATCCTTCAATTCTGACAGGAAGTTTCTTCAGCCCAAGAATTTCCTTCAGCTCTTCAAGTGCCGGAATATCGCCGCGTTCGCGCATTCTGCGGATTATGTCCTCTTTTGCGTTTTCCGCCGCCATGTTCATTGCCGCCTTGTGGCGGACCGCGTTTTCTATATCATCGTCTATAAGAATTATCTGCGGGGTCGCGTCAAACTGATTTTTTATCCATTCAGAGATGATGTTAAGTCCATCCTCTGTAGGAACATAGATTTTTGGAGGAATCTCATCTTTTGAGCTGTAGTACGCTCCCATAAATTCGGCAAGAAGCTCATCGTTCTCATTCAAACTTTGAACCCGGTAATTGTCGCGGCCAAGAAGTTTTCCTCCGCGGATTTTAAGGACTGTAAAGCTTACAAGTTCGCCTTCCCTGTGCCATGCAAGATAGTCCCGGTCTTCGGAGTCAAAACTTTCAACTATATTCTGATTCTGCATGACCATCAGTGCGCGCAGTCCGTCCCTGAGCCGGGCGGCTTTTTCAAAATTCAGTTGGGATGCCGCTTCCTTCATTTTTGCGGTAAGTTTTTCGGTTGTTTTGCTTCCGTTTTCGTTAAGAAGAGCGCAGATTTCTCCGAAAAATTCATTGTAGGATTCTTTTGAAATTTTTCCGCAGCATGGGGCTTTGCACTGTCCCATGTGGTAGTAAAGGCAAGGCGTTTCCCGTGTGGCAAATTTCTTGCAGTGCCTTAGCGGATAAATCTGATAAAGAGTGTCTATAAAAGTATCAAGCGCGGCCGCGTCTGGGTACGGACCAAAATATTTTGAACCGTCGTGGAGTATATTCCTTGTCTTAAAAAGCCGTGGAAAATCCTCGCGGGTAATTCTTAGAACTGGATAAGATTTTCCATCTTTTAAGTTGATGTTATACTTTGGTGTGTACTTTTTGATAAGATTATTTTCAAGAAGAAAAGCCTCGTATTCGTTTGCTGTTGTGATGTATTCGATGCTTTTTGCGTTTGAGATAAGAAGTCTTGTCTTGATGTCTTTTTTGCCGGAAAAATAAGAAGTCAGCCTGTTTTTAAGGTTTTTGGCTTTTCCAACATAAATTACGGTGTCCTGCGGATTTTTCCACATATAGACACCGCTGGAGGAAGGTGCTTTTAATGCAGTTTCGTGAAGAATTTCTCTGTACATACAACAGGAATAATTATATATCAAAAAAAAGCCTAGTTCCATTCGTTTTTGCAATATTGGCCGCGTTCGTTTTTTCTTTTTCTTTGAGCGCGGAAGTCTATGAATTTGGCGGAAAAACCGGATGGGGCGAAGTTAATGTGCGCAACGGAATTACAACCGGCAAAGGCCGCTATGGTTTTGAATGTCTTGAGCTTGAGACAAATTTCAGCAGGCCGGACGATTTTACTGACTGTCTTATTGATTTTGAAAATTCCTCTGTTTTTGACAAGGCTGGAAAATATTCTGTAAAAAAAAGCGATGTCTACTTTTCAAAAAAAGCGACGCTCGGAAAAGGCGCGGTTTTAAGCCGTGGCCGCGGTGGAATTGTGCTTCAGGGGGATGAAACAAGTCTTTTTGGCTCGGAAGGTCCTGCCGGCTCGTTTATTATTGATTTTTGGATTTGCCCTTTGACAGTTGAGAACGGAGAGGTTCTGCTTAACTGGCGTTCTTCTAAAAATATTGGCGGTCAGGTTGTTTACCAGCTGATTTCAACTTCTTTCTATAAAAATAAAGTCACAACGCTTTTTTCAAATATTTTTGAAGGCTACACGGATAACAAAGGCGACGTTACACTTTCTTCTTCACGAACGATAATTCCAAAGCAATGGAGTCATCATCTTATTTCTTTTGAGGAAGAAACCGGAATTCTTGAGTACAGGATTGACGGTCAGCTTGAGGACATAAAATATCTTACGGACACAGGACATGAGGGCGGAACGGTTTTTACTGCTGTAATGGGAGTCGCCGCAGATTTGCACGTGATTCCATCTTATGTTGGTCTGCTTGATGATTTTATGATTGTCCGTAGTTACACGGATTTGAATCCGGAAGAAAAATATGAAAATTCCCAGATTGGTCTGCGTGAGCGTTATAAAATCGGCGGCGGACGCTTTGAGTCAGTTCCAGTTCTTACAAAAGAAGGAACGGTTATAAACAAAGTTTCTGCGGAAGTTTCAGAGCCTAGCCAGACTGAAGTCAAGTTTTTTGTGCGTGCCGGTGACAATCATTTTAACTGGACAGAGGATTTTCCTGAATGGATTCCAGTTGTTTCCGGACAGGAAATTAAAAACCTGAGCGGTCTGTATTTTCAGGTTGCGGCGGAACTTTTTCCGGACGGCGGCGGAAACACAACTCCTTCTGTAACAGAAATAAAAGTTGAATACACAACTTTGCCGGAACCTTTTCCGCCTTACAGAATTTCTGTTGAAAAAGGCGACGGTCAGGTTACTTTAACGTGGAGTTACTCTGTTGATGATTCTGCCGGCGGATATTATATTTATTATGGAAACCGCCCCGGTGAATATCTTGGCCGTGTCGCCGCGGAAGGCGCTTCTCCGGTCAATGTTGGAAACGTAACCAGCGCGACTTTAACAGGATTGAAAAACGGCGCGATTTATTATTTTGCGGTGGCGGCGTATTCAAAGATTGATGAACGGATTTCCGGCCCGCTTTCTAAAGAGGTCTACGCGCGGCCAGAGCGTAAAAAAATGCAATAGCAATAAAAGATAATATAGATAGGGCGAATGTTGAGTTTTTTGTCTGAATGATTGAAATTGAATATGCGGGAAGAAAAAGAAAGCGTCAACCGAGCCATTCGGTGCGATGGCAAGCAATTTTTGCAAAAAATTGCGCAGTCCGATACCTTGTTACGCTCCGCATGGCGAATTGACGTGCTTTTTCTGGTAGCGTATTCAATTTCTTTTCGAAATTAATAAAACTCGATATTCGCCTTAGATAATATAGATAAATCTTGAAAAAGGAAATTTTTATGGAAGATAAGGAAATTGTTTTAAGAAGAGCGAAAAATGCTGTGATTTCAAGGGATTTTAACCTTGCCATAAGATTATATAAATCTTTGCTTCAGGATGACGTAAAAAATCTTGAATATCTTTCCACGCTTGGAAATCTTTACATGAAAAACAACGACGATGAAAAGGCGTTGCCGTATTTTCAGCAGATTCTGACTTTCTACCCGGATGATTTTGAGGCGATGAACAGCATGGGCGGAATTTTCCGCCGTATGGGAAAATATCAGGAGTCAATAGATATTCTGCAGAAGGCGCTTGAGACAAAAGTTAATCCGGCTCAGGTAAATTACAATCTTGGTTTTACATACAAACTGATGGAAGATTATCCGGACGCAATTGAATGTTTTGAGAACGTTATTGCTGTAAACCCGACGGACGTTCTGGCGTACAATCATCTTGGAACAATCTACGCGGCTCAGGACAACCACGAAAAAGCCGTTTTTGAATATAAAAGAGGACTTCAGGTTGACCCGAACCATCCGATTCTTCAGTTTAACCTTGCAAAAAGCCTTGAGGCAGTCCACGATGACACTTCCGCGATTCAGGCTTATGAGTCGGCTCTTCGGGCAAAACCGGGCTGGCAGGAGGCTGTGATAGCCTATTCAAAACTTCTGCTGAACCACAGAAAGACAAAACTTGCCGGCGAGCTTGTACAGAACGCGATTGGACTTCATCCCCAGGATGCGGAGCTTTACGTGCAGATGGGAAAAATTCTTATGAGGCAGAGCAATTTTGAAAAAGCCGCAAGTTCTTTTGAGATTGCAAACCGTCTTTCCCCTGAAAAAGCCGGGATTTTAAAAAATCTTGCGGAATCGCTCGAAAAACTTGGAAAGCATGAGCAGGCTGTTTCAACAATAAAAAAGGCTGAAAAAATTCTGCCGGATGATGAAAAAATAAGGAAAACAGCGGCCGCGATTTATCTTAGCGCGGAAAACTATTCAGAGGCGGCGGCGCTTATCCGTCAGATTGGCGCCGCCAGAAAAAATGACTGCGAGGCTTTTGATTTGGCCGGGCAGTACAGCATTTTGATTGGAAAAACTGATTCCGCGGAAAAATTCGCTTTAAAAATAAAGGCCGCAGATTCTGGATACGAAAATTATCTGTATTCGTTTGCGAACCGTTTTTTCCAGAAAGGGGATTTTTCTGCCGCAAAGGAAAAAATAAAGGCGTTCATCGATGAAAATATGAAAAACGTTCCGGCGTGGATTCTGCTAGGGCAGATTGATGAAAAACTTGGAAATCTTTCGGATGCTCTGGACGATTTTTCTACGGCAGTCGCTTTTGACCCGAATAATTTTCTTGCCGGGAAACTTGCAAAAGAGATTGAAGGCAGACTCGGCTCAGAAAAAAAAGATTCTGAAGAAAAGGAATCTCAGGACAGCGCGGCTGCGGGGTCAGAGGAAATTTCGCTTGATGAATTTGGTTTTGGAGATGAAACTCCTGCCGCGGAAGAAAATTCAAAAGCTTCGGCGGAAATTCCGGATGAAAAGAATCCTTCTGATTCAACGGACGGTCTGAAAGAAGAGGACAAAACGGACGTTCTTGCGTTGGATGACGAAAATGCGCTCTTTGAGGACAGTGACAATAACGAAGAGGATGTGGACGGCACTGTAGAGGATGATATTGCGGCGGACGAAAAAATCGCTGAGGAAATTAATCCTGATGAACTGTGCGAAAAATCGGAAACTCCCGGTGAAAAAGTCAGTCTGGATGAAATTCTTGACGAGCCGGAGGATGTTCCTGATGCGGAGGGAACGCAGTCTTCTGGAAATGTTGTGAACGTCCATGCTTCTGAAAAAGAAGAGAAAACAGAAAATCCTGCTGAACCTGAACAGGCAAATTCTGGGCGGGAATCTGAAAAACCGAATTCAGAACAAGCAGCTGAACAAGCGGCAGAACAAGCGGAAGAAAAAACAGAGGAAACAAGTGATTCCAAGGCGAAAAACGCATACGAAAATCTTGTTGATAAAGTAAGCGATGTTTTGCCTAAACTTTCAACTTTTATTGAAAACAGCGAGGAAGTCGCAAAATTCCAGAAAGAGATTGAACTTTTTAAGCGGCTCAGGCAGTTTGGCGATGCTCTTCCGTTTGAGCAGCGCGCGAAATTCCTTGCGGGGCGTGTGCGTCTTTTGCTTGATTACATAATCGCAAGACTTTCTGGCCGTCCTGGTCTTTTAAAGTCGGCGGCCGAAATAAGGGAAAAGGAAAATCTTCCTGTTGACAGCATGGAATCTGCAATAAACGGCGCCAACCGCTCTGATATTGTAAATGTCCTGAAAGACATGGAAAGTCTTACCTACTATCTTGAGGATAAAAATCTTTCCAAGGCGCTTATTGTCGCCGCGGAAGAAGTTGTGGATAAGCTTTCGTAACTTGAAAATATTACGCTCTATAGCCGGATGATTCGGGAATGTGTTATCACTTCGTTTCCTTTTTCGGTTATAAGAACGTCGTTTTCAAGGCGGACACCACCTAGCTTTTCATCGTAGAGTCCCGGTTCAAGAGTGACAATCATTCCTGGCTGGAACGTTACATCCGCCGGCATTTTTGTACTTACACGCGGAAATTCGTGGATTTCAAGTCCGATTCCATGACCAAGCGTGTGGGGCATTTTTCGTTTTTCTTTTGCGAATATTTTTTCAGCAAGCTCGCAGGCATCCTTTACCGGAACATCTTTTTTGTAAAGCCTAAGACATTCGTCCGCGGCGTGCTGGACAAGCTCCAGAAGTTTTTCCTGGTCATCGGAAAGTTCTCCCTTTGCGACCGCAACCGTTGTATCAGAAGTGTAGCCGTTGTAGACAACACCAAAATCAAGGATTGAAAGTCCGTTCCCCGGCCATTCGCCGTTTGTGTAGCCCGGAAAAGCGTGGATTGCCCAGCTTCTTGCAGGACCGGCCGCAAGCGTGTCAAATCCTGTGCGTTCGCATCCGTTTAGCCTAAGCTCTTTTTCAATAAGAAGAGAAACATCCATTTCTGTCTTTATTTCTTCTGCGCGGATTTTTTCTTCTATTTTATCGATTATTAAATCACCGATTCTTGCGGCTTCCTTTGTACATTCAATCTCGTACCCGTCTTTTATATTTCTGAGTTGTACTACAAATTCGTGGACTCCGTCATTTTTGCAGATAACATCCCATTTATGGTTCGCTTCTATAAATTCAAGGAATTTTGGATAAGGAATGTACGGCGGAATTTCAACCTTAGGGTTTTCAATGTTTTTTGCGCCGGCCAGGATTGATTTTACGGCTTCTATATCTGAATTTTTATATTTTGCGTAAGGAATAATCTTGTCGCAGAATGCAATTCTTTTTGCAAGAATCTCGTCCCAGACAACAAGAGTGGAATTTCCATTCTGAAAAATCACAAGAACCGCATCGCTTGTGTGTCCTGTAAAGTAACGGATTGCCGGTTCCCGGTGCGCCTCGCCGTCAATAAAAACCGCGGCGCCAATGTTGTTTTCCATTAAATACTCGGCGACTTTTGCACGCCTGCTTGAATAAATCTCTTTCATTTCCCTTGCGGAATAGTCTTTCATAGTAAAAATCCTTTATTTTTTTATTCGTTGTTTTAGTTTTGAAAAAATCGCGACCGCTGTCTCATCCTTGAATATAATAAGAAGAAGCACTCCCAGTAAACCAAAAATCAATGCGCAGACTGCGACCGGAATTCCAAACGAGATAAACCTGTTGTGTCCAGCAAAGGCGTTCAGAAGATATGGACGCACAAAATATGTCGGGCAGGCGGCGATTAGACTGAATGAAATTATTCTTATTACAAACACGAGCATTTTTTTTGCGATTTCAGCGGCGTCTATACTGTTCAGTTTTTTCATGAATATAAAGAGGAACAAAGTGTTCACCGCGCTTGCGAGTGTCAGGGCGAGCGCGATTCCGTTTCCTTTCATCGGAAAAGCCAGCGCAAGCGCAAGTACAATATTTACGCCAAAGCAGATTATTCCGGCGAGCGTCGGAAGTTTTGTGTTTCCCTGCGCATAGAACGCCGGGCTTAAAATCCTGTTCGCGGCTATAAAGAAAAGACCCGCGATGTGAAATCTAAATACGTTCAGCGTCAGCATGACTGATTCATCGTCAAAACTTTTTGTCTTGTAGACAAGGGAAATTAAATCTTTTCCGCATACAAGCGAATAAAAAGTGACTGGAATACAAATCAGTGCGATTATTTTTATTGCCTGCGTAAGCATATTGTTGAATTCATCCCATTTCTGCTTTTTTGCAAGTCCGCTAAGGTCCGGAAGAATTACAGTTCCGATTGAAACGGCGAAAATTCCCAGTATAAGTTCCTGCAGCCTGAGCGAATATTGGAGCGAGGCTACGGTTCCGGTTCCCACATTTCCTGCAAGTGCGGTGGAGACAACATCGTTCAGCTGGTAGGCCGCCATTCCGATTATTGTCGGAACGATGAGCGCGACAACTTTTTTTGTTCCCGGGTTTAGGAATGCGTTTTTCAGTCCGGTCAAAGTTGTTTTCCAGCCGGTCCGCTTTACAAAAGGCCACTGGAAAAGCGCCTGAAAACATCCGCCGGTGATTACGCCAAAACTCATTGCGCGGGCGGCAAGCGCTTCCTGCGGAAGTCCGTCTGGATTCGGCATTTGCGGTGTAAGAACGTAGGTTATGATAACAACAATCACGTTGAAGAGAACCGGTGTGAATCCGCTTGGGGCAAAAATATTGCAGCCGTTCAGGATTCCCTGGAAAAAGGCCGCGATTGAAACAACAAACAGGTACGGAAACATTATCTTTGTAAGAAGAGAGGCTTCTGCAAGAATTGCGGCATCCACATCAGATTTAAAGAAGAACGGAACGATAAACCTTGAAAGAAGGATTCCGGTTACTGTGACGATTGCCGTTAAAAAAGAAACCAGAGTCAGCGTTGAGGAGATAAAAAGCTGGGTTTCCGTGTGCTTTGCGTCTGAATTTTCTTCCTCAAGGTAGCCGCGGAAAGTGGGGATAAAAGCCACGGAAATACTGTTTTCCGCAAAAAGCCGCCTGAAAAGGTTTGGAATCATAAATGCGATTCCGAACGCGTCTGCATACGCGCTTGTTCCAAGAAATGCGGCCTTTGTCATTTCGCGGATTAAGCCCATGATACGGGAGGCGAATGTCATAAGTGAAAGCACAAGGCCGGACTTAAAAAGAGATTTTTTTTTGATTTGAGTCATTTGACTAATCTTAGCCGAGTTACAGTTTTTGTTCAATTTAATTATTTTTTCGCGCCGGGGGAACGGATTTTTCAGAAGATGCCTAGCCCCGATCGTTGCGGAAAGACCGGAATGGAGCGGATGCGGAATGAGGACTTGCAGCAAGAGCGGGTCGCGCGTGGATGGAACGTGCTTCTGTTTTAAATTACTAATTGCAAATTTGCTGTTTCGCGATTATATTTTATTAGATATATTGGCTTTGATTTTTTTAATTTAAGGTGAAGGATTTGATGGAAAAAACAAAAAAAACAGAGAGTGAAATTTTACCGATAAGAATTGGAATTGATATTGGTTCAACGACCGTAAAAATCGCTATTTTGGATGACGACGACAGGCTTATTTATGGAGATTATCAGCGTCACCGGGCGGATATTAGGAACACGATAATTTCTGTTGTGACCCAGGCTTTTGACAAGGTTGAAGGTCAGTTTGCTCTGGGTGAAAATCAGCCTTTGACTGTAAAAGTTACCGGTTCGGGCGGACTTTCTGTTTCGCAGTGGCTGAACGTTCCGTTTATTCAGGAAGTTGTTGCGGCTACGACTGCTGTAAAAAAGATTATTCCGCAGACTGATGTTGTGATTGAGCTTGGCGGCGAGGATGCTAAGATTACATATTTTACCGGTGGCGTTGAGCAGCGCATGAACGGAACTTGCGCGGGCGGAACAGGGGCGTTTATTGACCAGATGGCGGCGCTTCTTGAGACTGATGCCGCTGGTCTGAACGAGCTTGCGAAAGGTTTTAAGACGATTTACCCGATTGCGGCGCGTTGCGGTGTTTTTGCAAAGACTGATATTCAGCCGCTTATAAACGAGGGCGCGCGCAGGGAGGATATTGCGGCGTCGATTTATCAGGCCGTGGTGAACCAGACTATTTCCGGGCTGGCCTGCGGTAAGCCGATCCGCGGACACGTTGCGTTTTTGGGCGGTCCGTTGCATTTTATGGATCAGCTTCGCCAGCGGTTTATTGAAACTTTAAAGTTGAAAGATGATGAGATAATTGTGCCGGAGGATTCGCAGCTTTTTGTTGCGGCTGGATGTGCTTTTAGCGCGGAAAGAAAGTTTGACGGCGACGGCGCGGCGGATTTTCATTTTCCTACGGTAAAGGAATTTAGGGCCGGGCTGAATAATCTTGTCGGCGCGGAGCTTAGCGAGGTCCAGCGTCTTGAGCCGCTTTTTACTGATGCGAACGAACTGGAGGAGTTCCGGAAGCGTCATGCGGAAGAAAAGGCGATGCGCGGAAGTCTAGAGGATGCCCATGGTCCGGTTTTTCTTGGTCTTGATTCTGGCTCGACAACCACAAAGGCGGTTCTTATAAACCAGAAGGGCGAGATTATCTGGGATTTTTATTCGCACAACATGGGAAATCCTGTTGAGCTTGCTGTAAAAATGCTTAAGGAACTTTACAAGAAGCTTCCGGAGGATGTTTATATTGCGCGCGCTGTTTCTACAGGTTACGGCGAGGCTTTGTTCCAGGCGGCGTTTGGCGTTGATTCCGGCGAGGTTGAGACAATCGCGCATTTCCGCGCGGCGGATTTTTTTGTTCCGGGCGTTGAATTCCTTCTGGACATCGGCGGTCAGGACATGAAGTGCCTTCGCATGAAGGACGGGGCAATCACTTCCATACAGTTGAACGAGGCTTGCTCGGCTGGCTGCGGCTCGTTCCTTGATAATTTTGCGAACACAATGGGAATGGACGTTAAGGAGTTCGGAAAAATCGCCCTTATGGCGGAAAAACCTGTTGATTTGGGTTCGCGCTGCACCGTTTTTATGAACAGCCGTGTAAAGCAGGCTCAGAAGGAAGGCGCTTCTGTTGCGGATATTGCGGCAGGACTTTCTTATTCTGTAATCAAGAATGCCTTGTTCAAGGTTATAAAGCTTCGCAAGGCGAGCGATATTGGAACAAAAGTTGTTGTTCAGGGGGGGACTTTCTTTAATGACGCGATTCTGCGTGCCTTTGAAAAAATTGCCGGCGTGGAGGTTTTCCGTCCGGATGTCGCTGGGCTTATGGGCGCTTACGGTTCTGCGCTTATCGCCTACGACCAGTGGGTTGACCTTACTGCGCCAAAGCCGGATGCCGCGCCGGGAACTCCGCGTTCTGAGCTTCATTCAAAAATCGCCTCTTTCGAGGAGCTTGAAAAATTCCACGTTGATCTGGAGCTTCGCCGCTGCGGAAAATGCCAGAACAACTGTCTTCTGACAATCAATAAATTTTCAACTGGAACTGAAACAAGAACATTTATCACAGGAAACCGATGCGAGCGCGGGCTTGAGGTTGAGGGAAACGTAATTGATGCCTCAAACAAGCAGAACACAAAGGTCGATGATGTCGGCGAGAAAATGCCGAATCTTTTTGACTGGAAATATAAGCGTCTTTTTGGTTATGTTCCTTTAAAACCGGAGGATGCTCCGATGGGCGATGTGGGAATTCCGCGCGTCCTGAATATGTATGAAAATTATCCGCTCTGGTTCACGTTCTTTACAAAACTTGGATTCCGCGTTCTGCTTTCGCAGCGTTCTTCAAAAAATGTCTACGAAAAAGGAATTGAAACTATTCCTTCTGAGTCGGTCTGTTACCCGGGAAAAATAAGCCATGGTCATCTGGTTTCGCTTCTTCAGCGGGGTGTCAAGTTTATTTTCTATCCTTGCGCTCCTTATGAAAAGCAGGAGGATTCTGGTGCCGGAAATCATTATAACTGTCCGATTGTAACAAGTTATCCGGAGGTTCTGCGCAACAATATAGATGAGCTTAGGCAGGATTCTTCTATTACATATATGGATCCGTTCCTTCCGATTTATGATAAGCCGCGTCTAAAGGAACGTCTTTGCGAGGAGCTTTTGCCAAAATTCCCGGCTCTTACAGAAAAGCAGATAAATGAGGCTGTTGATGCCGCGTGGAAAGAGCAGGAAAAATACCGCCACGACTGCCAGCAGGCCGGTGAAGAGGCTCTTGAGCAGATGATTCGTGCCGGCGGAAACGGAATTGTGCTTGCCGGCAGACCTTATCATCTTGATCCGGAAATTAACCATGGAATTCCAGAGATGATAAACGCGCTTGGACTTGCGGTATTCACAGAAGATTCAGTTGCCCATCTTGGCTCAATTGAACGGCCTTTGCGCATTATTGACCAGTGGGTTTACCACAACCGCCTGTACCGTGCCGCGGCGTTTGTGAGCGAGATGCCGGATCTGGAGCTGGTTCAGCTTACTTCGTTCGGTTGCGGTCTGGATGCAGTTACTGCGGATCAGGTTGATGAGATTATGCGGGCAAAGAACCGTATGTACACGCTTATAAAGATTGATGAAGGTTCAAATCTTGGCGCGGTAAGAATAAGAATCCGCTCTTTGATTGCGGCTGTAAAGGAACGCCAGCGTCATCACCGTAAAATGCCGCCAAAACGTTCTTCGGCTTACCAGCGTCAGGTCTTTACAAAGGAAATGAAGTACACTCATACGATTATTGGACCCCAGATGTCGCCGATTCATTTTAGGATTTTGCAGAAGGCGTTCCAGGCGGAAGGCTACAATTTTGTGGTGCTGGATGCGGTTGATCCAAAGGCGGTTGAGGCTGGTCTAAAATACGTTAATAACGATGCCTGCTATCCTTCGATTCTGGTTGCGGGGCAGATGATTTCTGCGCTTGAGTCTGGAAAATACGACTTGAACCATGTTTCTTTGATTATCACCCAGACCGGCGGTGGATGCCGTGCGACAAACTATATTGGATTTATCCGCCGCGCGTTGAATGATGCGGGCTGGGGACACATTCCGGTAATTTCTTTGAGCGCTCAGGCGTTTGAGTCAAATCCGGGCTTTAAGGTTACTCCGACATTGCTGCACAGGTTGCTTATGGCAATTCTTACAGGCGACCTTTTGATGAGAGTTCTTTACCGCACTAGACCTTACGAGGTAGTTCCGGGCAGCGCGAACGCATTGTACGAAAAATGGTCTGCGTATGCGGAAAAGCAGGTTCAGTCGCTTTCTATCCACGGCTACCACAAAATGCTTAAGAATATTGTAAAGGAATTTGACAATCTTCCTTTAAGACCGATAAAAAAGCCAAGAGTCGGTGTTGTTGGAGAGATTCTTGTAAAATTCCACCCGACGGCAAACAACAATATTGTTGATACAATTGAACGAGAGGGTGCGGAATGTGTTATGCCGGATTTAACGGATTTCTTCTTCTATACATTCTCGACAGGTATTTTCCGCCACGAGCAGCTTGCGTTCCCTAAAAAGACAGAACGAAATGCTAAGCTTCTTGTATGGTTCCTTGAGCTTTACAGAAGCAAGATGAAGAAATATCTTCGCCAGAGCCGCCGTTTTGATCCGCCAAGTTCAATCTACGACTTGATGAAAGGCGTTGATGACATCGTCCAGCTTGGAAATATTACCGGCGAAGGCTGGTTCCTTACCGCCGAGATGGTTGAGCTGATTCATTCGGGCGCTCCGAGCATTGCGTGCGTCCAGCCGTTTGCGTGTCTTCCGAACCACGTTACAGGAAAAGGAATGATAAAGGAGCTTCGCAGACGTTTTCCGGGCGCGAATATCTCTGCGATTGACTACGACCCGGGTTCTTCTGAAGTAAATCAGTTGAACAGGCTTAAGCTTTTGCTTTCAAATGCCCCGGCTGGAAGACATCCGGATGAAAATGATGACGGCGTGATTGTTAATCCGGACGGAACTAGAACCCGCCCGGTTGTAAAGCTTGCGGAAGGTTCGGCTACTTTTACAGATACAGAGCCTGTCAGCACGGCGGATGTTCCTCTTGAAACTTCTGGTGTTGAGACAGTTTCTGAAATCGTGATGAAGTCAGAAGAATAGCATTTGCACAGGTTACGGATTCATGGGGTACGGAGCTAATATGAAAAAACAGATTCTAGGATTTTTGCTGGGGCTGACTGTTCTGCCGGTTTTTGCGCTTTATAACAGTTACGGCGTTCCAGATTCATCAGAAATCCGCAAAGATTTGGTTGAAACATGGTTTGAGGCTCCTTTGCAGAATGTCCGTATGAACCGCCCTCAAATCAGGACGAACAGTGTCGGGCAGAAGTTTCAGATTCGGCTGGAAGAAACAGAGGATTCGTTCAACATTTTTGTTGCGCCTTATGCGCGGATTGAAGTTGATATTTATTCAGACAAGGGAAAAACCACGGAAGTTCAGGATATTTATCCGGGGGATGCTCCGGGCAGCTGGCTTCTGGTACGCGACAAAAAGTCTGGAAAGCCTCTAAGAATCCGTTATTATTTTGCCGCCGACAGCGAGGTTTTTGTTCAGTTTCTGCCGGTCGGCCGCACAGCCTACTGCGATTATCTGATTTTTGGTTGTTACGCCTCAAAAGGTGTTCCGACCGGACTTCCGTTTGAACGTTTTTATTCATCTTCTTTTGAGGAGATTGTCCGCTGGACGCAGAATTCTCTTCCCTGGCAATATATGCGCATTTATCCGGATGACTATCATGCGGTTCAGCAGATGTCAAATGTCATCAAGGAAAAAAATAACGATGTGATTTTTGCTGACGATGCGATGTATGACGACGGGGGAAATCCTGTCTACATTTCTTCTGGAAAACCAAGAAAAATCGCCGCGGAAGAAGAAGGAAAAATCTCTGTTTCCGGGGCTGGATACCTAAAATGGATTGCGGACGGAATCATCGAGCCTCTTGCCGGCGGAAGATTAAAGCGTGAGCCGCTCCTTGAGCCGACTGTTGAATACAAGGAAACCGGATTCCAGGGAATTTTAAGCGAAAAATACGCGATTTCTTTTTCGTTGGACTGGATTCGTAACCTTGCAAGCGGAGTTGTTTCTGTCCGCTCGGGAAGAAATTACCTGTACAAGGATTCTGGCGTTGACGTTACAATCGAGCCTTTCTGCGCGGAACTTACGGAAAAAGGAATTAAAAATTCAAGCGGATACATTGAAAATAACGGTTATTCTGTGAAAATGCTGAAATCCCTTTGCTACGTTTTGGCCGCATCAAATCCGCAGATTTTTTATTTTGGCGCAATCCGCGAAACCGACAGAAGAAGCCCGGAAGTAAAAATTTTCAACGAGTGCTGCGTGTTTTTTCCGTATTTTGACAGCCAGAAAAGATTTAAATGCGATGTTTTTAAGGATGGCGCCCAGATGAGTTTTGAGGAATTTTTCAGCCGTTATTGTCTGGATTCTGTCTCTCTTGTAAAAATTCAGGCAACCGAAGAATTCCATCCGGCAGATTAACCTTTTGTAGACTTTTGACATTTTCTGAATTATTATTGAAGAATATGAAAAAGTTTTTGTTGTCAGTTTTTATTCCTTTTTTTACATTCAGATTTTTTGCGCTTGAAACGGATGTTTCGGTTTTTAATGAGCTTTCTTCCGCATACAACAGCGGTTTTTTTCCCGGGGCAGTCCAGTATGCGGACAGGCTTTCCACAGAATTTCCGGATTCGGCGTACATTGGTTCAGCCCTTGCTATAAAAGGTGAATGTCTTGTCCGCCTTTCAGATTATGATGATGCCTACGAGGTTCTTTCTGCGGCAGAGAAACTTGATTCAGAGCCTCAGCTTAAAAAATCAGTGAAGTATTGGCTTGCAAAAGTTTTTGACTACAGGAAAAATTATCCTGAGGCGTTAAATCTTTACCACGAATATTGCGTTTCAGCCGGTGAAAAAGGAAAATATTTTCCGGCCGCGGTTTTTGACTCAGGTGTGGTTTTTTATAAGACTTCTGATTTTAAGAATGCAATCTTGAATTTTGAATATGTCGCAAAAAACGGTACTCGATATCCGGAGCCGGATTATTATTCGGCGCTTTTAAAACTTGCGGATTCGTACAATAAATCTGGAAAAGCGAAAAAAACAATCGGACTTTATTCTAAAATTGAAAAACAGAAAATTCCTTCCGTGGTTTACTACGCATTCACGGAATATGCCGGGGACGCTTACTGCGAACTGAAAAATTACAGGACGGCTTATGAATACTACTGTGTGGTTCTAAAAAGCGGAGAAAAATCTCTTGCGGCAAATGCGTTAAAAAAAGCGTACAATGTTTCTTCTGAACATAAAAAAGAGGTCGGGCTTGAACCGGGAAATGTTCTTCGTGAGGCGCAAAAAGATTTGAGCGATTCGCCTGAGCTTCTTGCTGAATTCTGGACAAGGCTTGGAACAGACGCTTATTTTGAAGGCGACTTTAAAAAGTCTTCTGGATATTTTGACGAGGCAGAAAAATACGCGAACCCGCAGATTCTTGAGCTTGCCGCAATGTACCGTGCGGAAATGACCGCTGGAAAAAATGTGACAAAAGAATCCGCTAGAAACGCAGAAATTCAGCTTTTGGATGCGCAGAAAAAACAGCAGAAGATGGAAAACCCGAAATATGAGCGGGATTACAGCAGTCTTTTTGCAAAATATGCGGCGTATCAGGAAAACTGGGAAGATGTAAAAAAATATGCGCCGCTTGGAAATCCTGAAAATGAGCGTACAAATTTTTATCTTGCGCTGGCAAACTACAAGACAGGAAATTATCCGGCTTCGGAAAAGTTGCTGGAATCTTCAAAAAATGAGCTTTACGCGCTTTCTCTTGCACGTGGTCAAAAATTAAAGGATTCTGCCTTTGTTTATCAGAATTTTGAAAATGAAGGAAAAATCACGCCGCAGGAACGGTTGAATTATTCAAAAGTCCTGATTCTTTCCGGCCGTTACAAAGAGTCGCAGATTCAGGCGGCAAAATCAGGCTTGAACGAGGGAAAATATATTCTTGGGCTTGCGCAGTTTAACACAAGGAGCTGGCCGTATGCGGAGGAAAGTTTTTCCACATTCATAAAAAACGCGGACAGAAAAGATTCCGGCCAGGCAATGGAAATTTCTTACGCGCAGTTTTATCTGGGATATTCTCAGTATCGTCAGGGTAAATCAAAAGAAGCGTTTGGAAATTTAAATTCATTTGTGAATCAGTATCCTCTGCACGAACTTTTGTGGAATGCGCAGATGACGGCGGCGAACGCCGCGATTCAGATGGAAAAATATAAAGATGCGGCAAAAATGGCTGAAAAAGCTGTAAAGTCGGCAAAAACTACAGAAAACAAGGAAGATTCGGTTCTTCTTCTGGCGGAAATTTATTCAGATTCAGAGGAGTTCGACAAGGCTATTGCGGTTCTTGCTCCGTATGCAACGCAAAGAAATACTTTTGGGATGAAAAGTCTTTATCAGCTTGCTCAGGTTTACGAAAAAAAGAAGGATTTTGGCACTGCCGATGAAAAATATAAGGAAGTTTTTACAAAATTTCCGGAGCAAAAAACAGCAGAGGAAGCTCTTTACCGACGCGGTGAGCTTTTTTATGGAATTCAGGATTTTGGAACTGCGCTGGAGCGTTTCTCCGAGTACAAAAATAAATGCAAAAACGGAATTTTTACAGAGGCCGCATGGTACTACACTGCCGACTGCATGGAAAAGACAGGAAATAATTCCGGCGCGATTCTGCAGAATCAGGCTCTGATAAAAAAATTCCCGGAAAGCACATACGTTTATAATTCTGCAAAAAATCTTATCGGGCTTTACCGTTCAGAAGGAAAATACGCGGACGCGCTGGAAAATGCAAATTTTCTGCTGGAAAAATATAATTCACAGGCAAAATCTGATGGAATTCCTGATGTTGCGGCTCAACTGAAAAAACTTTTAGGCGGAAAAGATGAGGCGATTGTCCAGAAGGAAACCGAATACAGAAATGCCGGTGGAAATTCTACCCCGGAAGGACGTAAAGCAGGTACAGAGCTTGCGGTTTTATATGCGGAGAACACTCAGTTTTCTGCGGATGCGGTAAAACTTGCGGAAACGCTTCTTCCGCTCCAGGAAAAAAGTAAAAATGAGTCAGAAAGTCTGTATGCCGCGCAGAATTCAGAAATTCTTGGGCAGGCGTATAAAATCCAGCAGAAAAATAGGCAGAGCGCGGAAATGTTCCTGAAATCCGCAAAATTTTATAGAGTCTGCGGAAGAAATTCCGAGGCGGCTGGCGCGATGTACGGCGCATACGACGCTTTTTTGGCGGCAGGAATGAAAGCCGACGCGAACGCAACTGCAAAACAGCTGAAGGAGCTTTATCCTTCTAGCCGGCAGGCAAAAAATGTAAAAACTGACAATTGATAAACTTAAAATAAAAAGTAGGAAAAAAGTATGAAGAAAAACACGATAATTCTGGCGATTCTTACCGCGATTTTCGCAGGCGGAATTTTATTTTCACAGGAAACGGAAGAAACAGAAGAAATTTCGCTTCCGGATGTTTCAACTGTAATTTCCGGCGGCGCGCCAAAAGTCGGAAAAAGCGCAATCTCTGATTTTTCTGATGTGCTTCCTTCCGCAGATTCTGGAACGGAAGATTTTATTCCGCGGCTTCCGGAAACTTCTGAATCTGGAACTTTGAACAGCGACGCGGTTTTAAAGGCTTCCCCTGAAAAATCAATTTATGTGGAAGGACTTGCCGGCGGCGGATTTCCGGGTTTTATAGCAGGAAATTTTAAAATTTACCGCGAGACGGGCATGAATCCTTTTGTGGTTGAATTCGGCCATGAGTCTGCAAACGGATATTCCGGCAGAAATCTTACTTCGGCGTATTCGGACAGGAACACATTTATTTCCGCAGACAAAGTTTTTAAAACTGAAAATCTAAAAATCGACATAAACGCACGTTTTGAGGCGGCGGACAACGGACTTCAGAATAAATTTGAAAATATCAGCAATGTGACAAAAGAAAATCTTGGGGCAGGATTCGGCCTTGAAAAGAAATTTCCGCATGGAATGGAACTGGGCTTTTCCGCGCTTGGCGACTGGTACAAAAGGTATTCAACAATCACAGGAACATTGGCTGATAATATAGAAGATTATGCAAAAAATGTCGGGTTGCTTTATCTTGACCCGGAATTTTATTTTTTGTGGCAGGGAAAAGGTTTTTCTTTAAAGACAACTGCCGCTTACGGACTTGAATACGATACAAAAAATTCTTTTGAAGGAAGCGGAAGTTCCAGCCGTGGTGATTTTTCGCTTGATTTCGGATGGAAAAATGACGTTGTGAATATTTTTTCTTCTGCAGGCGTTGTTGTCGGAAATCATATTGGCGATAATTCTGTTGTTGTTCCCTTTGAGGCTGGCATTGATTTTGGTTTCTCTTCTGGAATTTCTTCCCGGAAAATTAAAGTCGGTGTAAAGGGCGGACTTGATTCGTTCCGTTCAAAAATCAGCGGTTCTGAAAAAAATTATCTTTTTGCGGCGGCTCAAGTTCTTTCGGAAGAGACAAGTGGCTGGTTCGGCGAGGCGCAGATGGTTCTTCCGATAAAAGACCGTTTTACTTTGACAGCCTGGAGCGAATTCAGAAAATCTGCGCTTGGAAACGGTGTCTTTATGCCGGACTATAAAACTAAAAAAGAGCTGAATGAACTTTTTGGCCAGTACGTTTTTATCCAGGATGAGTTGACTCAGTTCAACACAGACTTTGATTTTGCGGTTCGCCTTGGAAAAGTGAATCTTTCTGCCGGCTGGAAATCTTACTGGGCGGATGTGCCTTCCGCGGAATCAAACCATTTTGTCAGCGCGAATATTTCTTTTCAGGATGACAAGGCAAGATTCGGTTTTGACGGAAAATTCGGAATGTCGCTTGATTCAGATTACGACAATGTTCCGGAAATTGATTTAGAGGCATTTTTTAGGCTAACATCGGCTGTCAGACTTGCGGTTTCTGCGGATGATGTTGTAAAATTAATAGCAAACGGAGAAAGAAAATATGCAGGCAGCGAATACATTTCGCGGAGCGGAACTGCCTCTGTCCTTGTGAAATTTTTCTTTTAAGTATCATTTTTAAGTACCAGGAGATAATATGTTCGGAGCTTTAAGGGCCGGCGGTATTTTTATGCTGCCAATCATTCTTTGTGGAATTTTTGCAACTTTTATAATTGTGGAGCGCTGTTATTATTTTTATGTCACAAAAAAACGCGATATAAAACTTATGTTTGACTTAAAGAATTCACTTTCTAAAGCCGACTACGTTGCCGCGGAAAACGCCTGCTCGGATGCAGACACACCTACGGCTCATGTTGTAAAAAAAGCGTTGGAGTGCCGTTCATGGCCGGAAGAAGATTTAAAGGAAACTGTTGAGGCGGAAATGTCCGCGGTTGTTCCACGTTACGAGCATTTTCTTACTCCGCTTGGAACAATTGCGAATATTTCAACTTTGCTTGGACTTTTAGGAACAGTAACAGGAAATATCAAGGCATTTGGTGTTCTTGGTGCTGGCGGAACGATGGGCGATCCTGCTTTGCTTGCCGGCGCGATTGGAGAAGCGTTGATAACAACAGTCGGCGGACTTGTGGTTTCAATTCCGGCGGTTATTTTTTACAATTATTTTGTAAGCCGCGTTAATCGCCGTGTTTCAGAGTGACAGATATTGTCATAAAACTTTCAGGAAGAGTTAAGTAATGAGATTAAGAGCAAGACGAAAAAGCATAAATTCCTCAGTTGATATGACTCCGATGATTGACGTTGTTTTTCAGCTTATAATTTTCTTTCTTGTTTCTACAACGTTTGCGGTTTTGCCCGGAATAAATTTGAATCTTCCGGAAAGTTCAACTGCGGAAAGCACATCGAATCTTGGAATTACAATCACTTGCGAAAAAAATGGAAATATGTATTTCAATGATAAAAAAGTTTCATTTAAATCGCTCGGGGAAGAACTTTCAAAATTTGACACAAAAAAGACAAAAAAGGCAGAATTTCCAATTACAATAGAAGCGGACGATCTGGTTACAAACGGAACAATCGTAAAACTGTTTGATGTGATTCGCCAGAACGGCTATGCTTCCATAAATTTGAGGACAACTGACAAAAAATAATGCAGATAAAAACTCAGATTGAAAAATACATAAGAACTTACTCAGACGACAAGACTCAGAATCAGGCAATGCGGCTTGCGCTTTTGTTCACGCTGATAATCTGGCTGATTCTTTTTGTGATTCTTGCAGTTGCGCCGGGGTTGAACCAAAAGAAAAAATACAAGACGGTTCAGATTACACTTGCGCCGGTTGAAAAAATAAAACCTGAAGAAAAAATAAAGACGGAACAGAAAGTTGCCGGAAAAGCGGCGGCTTTTGAGGGGCAAAAACAGGCTGAAACTCAAAAGCAGTCTGAAAGCGTGAAAAAAACTGAAAGTGTAAAACAGGCTCAGGCAGAAAAAAAATCTCAGGACACAAAGCCAAAAACTTCAGAGGCTCAGAAAACGAATTCGAGTTCAGCACCGAAAAAAACTGAAAATTCTGCAAAACCTGCCGCTTCCGCGCCAAAAAAAGCGAACATAAAATATGCAAAATCTGTTGATGAGCTTCTGGAAGAGCAAAATTCTTCTTCAAAAAGCAAAAATTTTGACTGGGACAGCATGGATTTTACAGAAAACACAAATTCATCTGGTTCCGGAAAAAACATTTCCGCGCAGAATACCCAAAAACTGGATTCTTCTGATGCTCTTAGCGGCACGGCCGGCACAAAAACGGAGGCGGGCGGAAGAATTTCTTCTGAAACTCAAAAAACTTCGGCCGGAACAAATGCATCTTCCTCAACTTTGTCGTGGCTTGGAGTTATTTCAAAGAGCTCGTATTCTTCAACTGCGGCGGCCGGACTTGATTCAGTTGCAAAAGGAATCAATCAACATTCCAACGGAAAATTTTCAATTGCAATGACAGATGGTTCTCCTAGAATTCTGGTTTTTCCGGCAGAACCTCGCCTTATAATTTCCGAGGAAAATTCAAAGACAATTGACAGCACAAAAAATTTAATGATAACGATGAAAATTCTTGCGGACGGAACAGTTCCTCTTGGCGGCGTGTCTTTTTCGCCGTCTTCTGCGCTTGACAGTGCCGTTCGTTCGGAGTTGGCCGCCCAAATTCAGACATGGCGTTTTTCCAGCGCGTCTTCAGATGGACAGGCAGGCTTTTACTATAGTATTATAAAACGTTGATTCAATTATGGGGGATATGTGAAAGTAAAGAATCTTGGTGAAATAGAAGCAATCGCGTTTGATATTGATGGAACAATTTATCCACAGTGGAAAATCCATCTTATTGCGTTTTTTCATTATGTTTGTCATTCAATTTTCTTTCTTCACTATGGGCTTGTACGCCATGAATTGCACGGTTTGGAGCAGACTCCTGATTTTAAGAAAATTCAGACTGAAAAAATGGCGAAACATCTTCATTGTTCGTTCCAGGAAGCTGAGGAAAAACTGAACAAAATCGTGTATAATGGCCTGGAAAAATATTTTCAGAAAATTTCCTGCTATAAGGACTGCGTTGAAACTGTAAAAAAATTCAAGGAAGCGGGATTTAAGATTGCGCTTTTGTCTGATTTTCCGCCGGAGCAAAAAGGTGAGATTTGGGGAATAAAAAAATACTGCGATGTCATGCTTGGAACTGAGGCGCTTGGAGCCTTAAAGCCGGATCCTTTTTCCTTTATAAAAATGGCGGAGGAGCTTAAAATCGCTCCTGAGAAAATTCTTTTTGTCGGAAACAGCCGAAAATACGATGTTGCCGGCTCAAAGTCTGCCGGTATGAAAAGCGCGTATCTTCTTGCGTGGCGCTACAGAATTTTCAGGTTTCTTAAGGTAAAAGAAGCGGATGTTACCTTTACAAACTATCGTCAATTACAGGACTTTGTGTTAAACTAGAAATATAAATAACGGAAATGGGTGGGAAAAGAAATGCCGGTTATCACAATTCTTATTGCCGCGGCGATTGCGGCTGGAGTTTCTTACGCTTTGCACTTTTTTGGCGAAGATAATAATAGAAAAGAATCTGTAAAAAAATATGCGGACAAACGTCAGGCGGAAATTGCGGCTTATATAAATGAGCAGGTCAAGCGTCTTTCTGACAGTACGGCTTCACTTGAAACAAAGCAGATGCAGGCGGCCGCGGCTATAAAACGTCTTGATTCCCAGATAAAGGAATTTAAGGATGCCGCGGAAAATTTAAAGGATGACACTGACGCGGTAAGAAATATTGAGCAGAAAATAAAATCCTACGATGATGTTCTGCAGGAATTGTTCGATATGACCGAAAAAGTTGAGGAAAATCTTCAGCTTGTGAAAAAAGAGTCTTTGGTTGTTGACAAATTGAATTCCCGTCTTGGCTCGCAGGACAAGGCTCTTTCTGAAATTGAAAAGCGGATTCCGCAGATTTCGTCCGAATTTGCACAGAAAAACGGCGAGCAGCTTAAAATCCTTGGGAATAAACTTTTGAGCGAATACGATTCCCACGGTGAAAAACTTAAAAATGATATAGCGCAGATTGAAAACAGCGCGCAGAAGGCTCTTTCTTCATTCCAGAACGAAATTTCCGCGGTTTACGAGGAAGCCAGCCTAAAGGCACAGAAACTTGAGGATTTGGCGTTTGAGCAGCTCAATAAAGAATCAGAAAAGCGCAAAGACGATTTTGTTCAAAAAATGGACCAGAAAACTTTGGATCTTGAGTCTGCGTTAAATTTAAAAATCCAGGAAATTTCAAAACTGATAGAATCCCGCTCGAACGAGGTTGAAACAGCCGCCGAGTCAAAAACTTCTGCCCTGGACAAAAAATACAACGAAATTTATGTTGAACTTTCGGCAAAATTCAAGCAGCAGACTTCAGAAATGAAGGAAAATCTTGAGGTTCAGACAGCGGAAATCCAGCAGACTTACAAGGATTCCACGGAAAATGTTATTTCGGGCATGAAGAAAAACCTCTTGGACTTTGATTCAAAGTGCAAGACCCATATTGATGAGATTTCTGCAAAATATGACGAGCGGATGAACACATTGAGCGAAAAATACAGCAGGCAGCTTGAAAATGCGGGCGGAAAAAATGATGCAAGAATCGTTGAACTTCAGCAGAAGATTGCGGCCGCAGAGGAAAAGTCAAAGGCCCATATTGACGCGCTTACGGCAAAATATCAGCAGGCGGTTTCTAATATCCGGGAAAAATATGAGGCTGCGCTTTCTTCTGTTGACGGAAAAAACACCCAGCGTGTTGCCGAACTTGAAAAACAGTATGATGATTCTTATGAGCTTGTGAACAAAAAGATTCAGGATTTGAACGAAAAATATGAGGAGCTGACAGTAGCGTTCAGACAGCAGATTGAGTCTGTGCAGAAAGTTTATGCGGAAAAGGAAACAGGCGTGAACAACGAGATTTCTGCGAAAATTGATTCAATTTCCAGCGAATACAATGCGCAGATTTCAGAGCTGCGTTCAAGAATGGAAAATTCTATGTCAACCTACGAGCAGCTTGCAAAGCAGGCGGAAGAAAATATCGACGGTTACAACTCGAAGATTGACCAGAAAATTGAAACTGTAAAAAATCAGCTTGCAAATACGCTCCAGGCAATCAGCAGTAATGTTGAAGAGTCTGTTCAGAGCGCGGAAAATACAATTCAGCACATAAAAGAAGAATGTGCGCTTGCGCTTGAGAAAGCCGGTGAGGTTGAACCTCAGTTGAACGAAAAGGTTCAGACAATTGATGAGCAGATTAATAAATTTAAGGAAGAGGCAAACTCAAAGATTCAGGAACTTAACGTTGTTCTAAAGGAATCCGGCGCAAAAATCGAGCAGATGTGCGAAAAACAGCAGGCGGCGGCGCTTTCGGATGTGGACAGGCAGCTTTCTTCCTATAAAAAGGATATGGAATACCGTCTTTCTAAACTGGAAGGAATCGGCGGACAGGTTGATGTTCTTGAGAACAGCCTGAAAAATGCGATGGATGAGGTAAGCCGAAAAACTTTGCAGACTTTTGATTCGTTCACAGAAACTCAGGAGCAAAAACAGAGTCAGTTTGCGCAGTCGGTCAGCGAACACAACGAAAAACTTGAAAACGATATTCAGACTCTTGAAGAAAAAATCGAGGAACTTAAGAAAACTGCGATTGGAAATGTTACCGAGAAACTTGAAGGTTTTGAGGCAGACTTTGACCGTGACCTAAAGACCCGCGGCGACAAGATAAACGACGATTTGGCGACTTGGAAAAACAGTTTTGACGGAAAAATCACTGCGTTTACAACAGAATATGAAAATAAGCGGCGGAATATCGAGTCTGATTACAATAAGAATCTTCAGGAAAAACTTGCCGCTCTTAAGACAAAAAGCGATGAGCAGGCGGAACGGCTTTCTTTGGGCATAAAAAAATCCGAGTCAGAGGTTTCTGAGCACATAAAC
>CAVGBY010000013.1:25393-30379 GCA_963627355.1 uncultured Prevotella sp.
TTTGCTGAACAATTTTGCTTCGGAGATGCAGGCAAAAGTTACAAAAGTTGACGAGGCTTCGGACGAGGCGCTTAAAAACGCAATCAACCATTCCCAGAAAAATATCGGCGAGCAGCTGGAAAAACTTCAGAACCAGATGCTAGATGAGCTTAAGGCGTTTGAGGAATCTGCCGCAGGAAAACAGGAAATCAGCGTTTCTACAATTGATTCGGCTCTTGCGGAATTTAAAACGTGGAAAGTTCAGCTTAAGTCCCAGCTTGATGATTCAAATACGCTTTTTAAGAGTGAAATTGAAAGTCTGCGCGAACAGGCGGCCCAGAAAATTGAGGACGCAAAAAATTACATTGAAACTGAATACCAGCAGGTTTTTAACCAGTCTGAAAAGAAAATCACTGAGCTTTCAGACCGCGCGGATTCATCGCTGGAGGAATTTGAAAAACGTTCAAAGGCAATTTCAGTTCAGCTTGAAAAAAGTTTTGATGTGATGGCCGGCCAGGCGGAAGAGCAGATGAACCTTAAGATTGCGGATACTTCCAAAAAAATTCAGGAATTTAACGATAAAGTCCAGGAAACTGTGGATAAAGACCGCGCGCACCAGTCAGAACTTGCATTCAGACTGCAGAATTATTCGAGCGAGATGCAGACACAGATGAGCGAGCTGAAAAAAGAGATGGATTCTGTAAGGACACAGATTTCTGTTTACGAAAAAGCCGAGCAGATGAAAAAGGCGCTTGATGAAAAAATTGAGGCTCTTACCGCGGATTTTGAGCGGATCGAAGGCTTTAAGGATGTTGCCGACGACTTGAACAAAGAGTACAGCCACGTTTTGAACCTTAAAAATGATGTTGAAAAACAGATTGATGAATTTGAGGGGCAGAAGTCCAAGGTAGATTCAATTGGGCAGCGTTATGAAAAGATGATTTCGCTCAGCGGTCAGATTGACGATAAAATCCGGGAACTAAATTCAACTTTTGACGGTTTACAGACAATGGAAGTCCAGGTTCGGGATTTTCAGGACACGCTTTCCACAATTTCTGAGCGTTACGACCGGCTTGAGCAGAAGAATGTTGTGATTGACCGGGTTTTAAAGGATGTTGACACTTCTTTTGAGAACCTAAAGGCGATTGAAGACAGGCTTAAGGCTTGTTCACGTCAGGCGGAAACTTTGCCAAAAGAAATTGAGGATGTTCAGAACAATGTTGACGAGCTTCTTAAAAACGGGCCGAAAATCGGCGATGCCGCGGCAAAATTGAACAGCCTGCAGGAAATTCTGAATGAAACAGAGCAGCGTCTGGAAGAAATTAATTCTGCACGCGGCGGTGTTGGAAGAATTGAAGAGCGTCTTACAAAAATGGATAAAGATTTGGACGGAAAGTTAAAACTTGTCCAGGCGATGGTAAATACTGATGTTCAGAAAAATCCGGACAAAGACAGCCAGTTTATTTCGCCGCAGGAACGCGAGCAGGTGAAAAATCTTGCGCGACAGGGATGGACAGTTGCGCAGATGGCCCGGGCAACGCACAAAACCCAGGGAGAAATAAACCTTATCCTGGAACTTCCGTCGGATATGTAACCGGGGGCGTTGTCCGCCCTTTTTTATTACAAAATTATTTTCTTTATAGGAATAGATTTATGCCTTATAATTATCTTATGAAGAAAATTAAAATTATTTTTGCCTCGGTTTTTTGCGCTGTAAGTTGCGGTGTTTTTGCGCAGACTAGAAGTTCTATTCAGAATGGCGCGATTTTGCACGCGTGGTGCTGGTCGTTTAAGACAATAGAAGAAAATATGGATAAGATAGCCGCCGCCGGATTTTCGGCAGTCCAGACTTCGCCTGCAAATACCTGTCTTGTGGGCGATTACGGTGGAATGGAAATCTACAGCGAGGATCTGAACGGAAAATGGTATTATCATTACCAGCCGACTGACTGGAAAATCGGGAATTACCAGCTTGGAACGCGCGAAGATTTTATTTCAATGAACGAAAAGGCCGAGGAATATGGAATCGGCGTTATTGTTGACGTTTTGCCGAACCATACGACTCCGCGGATAAAAGAAATTTCACAAGATTTGATTGACGCTGTTGGCGGTCTGGATAAGCTTTTTCATAAAAATAATGACCACGGAATCCGCAGCTATGCGGACAGGCTTGAATGTACAACGGCGCAGATGGGCGGACTTCCGGATGTGAACACTGAAAACCCGGATTTTCAGGCTTATTACATGAAATATGTGAATGATTTGATTGATTGCGGTGCGGACGGTTTCCGTTATGACACGGCAAAGCATATCGGTTTGCCGGATGACCCTAAGGATGCCTACGCCAAGGTGAACAATTTTTGGCCGATTTTTCTGGGAAAAGAATCTGTAAATGGCGTTTTCATGCGCAAGAACAGCGATGAGCTTTTTATTTACGGCGAGGTTCTTCAGGGGGGGAATTCCCGCGAGGATGCCTATGGAAAACTTATGCCGGTTACAGCGAGCGATTATGGCTCAATTCTTCGTTCCGCGCTTGCAAGCTCAAAATTCAGCGCGAAAGGGGTAAAAAACTGGAGGCATCCGGCGGCTCCGCAAAATATTGTGACTTGGGTTGAAAGCCATGATACTTATGCGAACCACGGTGAGTCGGCGCATTTGACAAATGTCCAGTTAAGGATGGGATGGGCGCTGATTGCGGCAAGAGCCGGTGGAACTCCTCTGTTTTTTAGCCGTCCGCAGGGAAAAGAGGCGACCCAGTTTCCGGGGACCTCGAAAATCGGTGACATTGGAAATGATGAGTTCATGAATCCGGAGGTTGTCGCTGTGAATAAATTCCGCGCGGCAATGGTTGGAGAGCCGGAAGAACTTTTGAACAACGGAAAAGACCTTTCTGTAATTGGGATAAAGCGTGGCGAAAAGGGAATTGTTCTGATTAACTCGGGGAAAAAATCCGCAAAAATTGAAATTCCGGTTTCCTTTGCAGACGGAGATTATATTGACAAGGCAAACGGCAGGAAATTCTCTGTGCAAAACGGAATTCTAAAAGGAAAAATGGGAAAAGAATCTGTCTGCGTGATTTACTGATTTTATTTTGAAAGCAGGCAGGTTGCCCAAGCTTCTATTGCGTTTCCAGAACCGACGGAATCTAGTTTTTCGCCGGTTTTTGCTTTTACAAATACTTTTTCCGGGTCAACATTCAGGGCGTTCGCAATGTTTTGGATGACTTTTTGCCGCTGCGGAAGAAATTTTGGTTTTTCTAGTTTTACAACGCAGTCAAGGTTTACAAGTTGCCACCCGTTTTCCTGGACTTTCTGCCAGATTGTCTTTAAAAGTTCAATGGAATCCGCATCTTTCCATTTTTTGTCTTCCGGCGGAAAAAAACTTCCGATGTCGCCCAGCGCGCTTGCGCCAAGAAGAGCGTCCGTTATTGCGTGCAAAAGTGCATCTCCGTCTGAATGGCCATCTTCGCCTTTTTCAAAAGGAAATTCCACGCCGCCGATAATAAGTTTTCTGCCTTCAACAAGCCTGTGCAGATCGTAGCCTAAGCCGATTTTTATTGAATTCATAGTCTGGTTTCCAAAATTGTAGTCGCCTGCGTAAGTGATTTTTTTGTTGCAGGAATCACCTTGAACCACTTTGACTTGACCGGAATATTTTCCCCATATTTCCGTGTCGTCCGTGTACTCTTTTTTATCTTTTTCCGCAAGCTCGTGCGCTTTTAAAAGTTCGTTCAGCCGGAATCCTTGCGGTGTCTGAACAGCGGTCATCTGCGGGCGAAAAAGATGTTCTTTTATAAATCCATTTTCATCCAGCGTTTTTTGGGTGTCAACTGGCGTGATGCCCGGAACAGCGGCTCCCCATTTTTCTGCCGCATCCAGCGTGTCTTTTATGATTTTTTCTGTAACAAAGGGGCGCGCGCCGTCGTGGATTAGGACTAAATCTGAGTCTGGCTGTAACCCGCTGATTTTTTTGAGCGCATTAAAAACGCTTTTCTGTCTGGTGGAACCGCCTTCCACAAAAATAAGTCTTGTTTCTGAAAGTTTGCTTTTTATTGATTTGTCTGAAAAAAGGGATTTTTCCGATTCCCCAAGACCATTTTCTGGAACTGTGATTGCCAGAACTTCAACTTTGACCGAATTCAGGAATTTGTTTACGGCTTCTGAAAGAACAGTGCCGTTTCCCAATGGAAGATATTCTTTTTTTGTAGAACCTCCCATTCTTGTGGAAGAACCGGCGGCACAAATTATAACATTTACACCGGAAGATTTATTCTTCGTCGTCATCGCCAAAATCTTCTTCAGAATCGATTTCGCCTGATGAGTCTTCCTCTGAATCATCATCGTCTTCGTCATCATCATCGTTCTTGTTTTTCTTTGAAGAAACGTCGTCCATCAGATCGTCATCTTCATCGTCAAAATCTTCGATAATGTGCTTGATTTTTGGAGTTGCTCCAGGCGGCTCCAGTTTTACGTGAATCATAGACTCAACTTCTTTTTCTGAAATTCCCATGGCGATTGAAATTTCGTCCTCAAGAAGTTTTTTTGCCTGGTCGTAAAGTTTTCGTTCCAAGATAGGAAGTTCCTTTACTTTTGAGCGGTTATAAAGACAGCGTACGATAGCCGCAATGTCCGCGATTGTTCCTTTTTTCAGAAGGTCAAGATTCATCTGGTAGCGCAGTTTCCAGTCTGAAGTGATTGGCTCAAAATCATCTGAAAGCGAATTCAGCGCCTTTTCAGCCTCTTCCGCGCCGACAATCGGGCGGATTCCCAGTTCCTCAGCCTTTTCAACCGGAACAAGGACAACCATATCAGAAACTTCAATATAAATTTTGTAGTATGTCATAGTCGTGCCACGGAAATTCTTTTCAAAAATCTCCGTGATTAAGCCAACGCCCTGACTTGGATAAACGACTTTCTCGTCAATGTTAAACTTTGTGTTACTCATATTATTTGATTATATCATATTTTTCATAAATTTTCAATTTTCTTCATTCTGATTGTATAAAAA
>CAVGBY010000014.1:0-29673 GCA_963627355.1 uncultured Prevotella sp.
TTTTCTTAAAATTTCAAAACTCTGCACGCCGATTGGAAGCTTACGGATATTCATATTTTTATTATAGCATAAAAAATAAAAAAAATTACACGGAAACTGCCGAAAAGACAAAATTTACCTCTGAAACTTTCAAGTCTCAGAGGTAAACTAAAGTTAAAACTGATTTTTGCGCGTCAGATGACAAAATAATTTCAGCATCTGACTGACGTTTTTCCTCATAGCGGAGGATTTTTTACATATGACCGACTCGGGCCTGTGCGCCTGTAATATTATCGCAATCTCTTTTTTCTGCGGAAGTTGATGGATCATCTGCACATCCTTCTCCTGCAATATCAACCATAGAAATATCCCAAGGTGAACAGTCCATCAAAGAGCCGCCGTTTGTTGTAAGCTGGCGAACGCCAATTCCTGTTGACTGCAAATAAGCCTTGTCAATTCCCAAAGTAGAAAGCGGAATTGTGTACCAGTAACTCATATCAAGGTCGCCTGTAGAAACCTTAGAGTAAGTCGTACTTGCAAGCAAATCGTTTCCGTCCTGCTTAGAGGTTGATCTATTATCTGTTGGAGTTGATTCATAATAAATTGTCTTGCTTACAGCACACTGCCTCTGATATTTTACGCTGATTCCAGAAGTTCCTGTTTTAGTACCCGAATTAAAACTCAAGCAATAATCACTATCATAACTGAAAACGCCTTCGCTTGTTGTCTTAAACAATCCTGGAGTTCCTACACCTACAAATGCTCCGTCAAATTCTCCATATTTTGAAGAATGATAGAAAAGCGCGTCAAATCCCTGTGAGTCAGAAAAATCAATTGCACCCCAGATTGGCTCTGTACCACCACTAGATGTTGCAACAGTCGGTTTTGTAGCATTTGTTCCTTTTCCAGTGTTGAACAACATTCCTAAAGGAACATCACGGTTATTCCACCATGCATTATCGCTGGAAGCATAACTGTGCGTCATAAAACTTGCTCTGTCCGCAATATTTGTAAGCTCCACCATTAAATACAAATTTGTATCATCATAAGCGGCATACAAGGCATAAACATCATATGGAACTTCCTGATGTCCTTTCCAAGTTCTAGGGTCATCGTAAGCGGCGTTTTGAACAATTCGTTCAGTTTCCGTCCAGTCGCTCCAGCTAGAAATTGTCTTATTTGTTCCAACCGCGCCGTTCTTGTTCGTCCAGTAGTATTCACTTGCCACGGCTTCGGATTTTGTGTAGTTGACTGTTACCGTGTAAGTTGCGCTTGCAGTTCCGTTTTTAACTGTGATTGTAAATATTTTTGAACCGCCGTCTAAAACTGTCTGCGCGTCTGTTACAGTTACGGTTGCGCCAGATGAGTTTGCCTCGGCAGTTACCGTTACGCTCAAAGAATCACCAGAGCCAGTTAATGATTTGGTGAACGATGTTCCAGAAACTGTCCCGATTGAAGAACCATTTACCTTAATAGAAGAAAGTGTTACATCGTTTGCGACTTCTGCCTTTCTTGTCACAGAAATTTTGTAAGTTTTTACAGTGCCGTCTTCTGCTGTTACCGTGATTGTAAAGGCTTTTGCCGTACCGGCAGTCAACGCTGTTTCTGTACTTGGAGAAACAGATACAGTCGCCTTGGAAGATTTTGCAGTTGCCGTAACGGTCGCCTTTTCTGTTGTGCTGGAAACCTCATAAGAAGAAACAAGACCAACTGAAGTTCCGTTTACTTTTATGTCGCTCAAAGTTGCGTCGCTGTCCAAAGCAGTTGTAGGGTCTGAACCGTAGAACTTTGAACCGTCGTACCAGAAAGTACCGGCAACGCCAGACGACAAATCATCAGTTTTTGTTCCTCTTCCTTCATCAGGAATAAGGATTATATTTATTGTCTGGTCAGATTTTCCGTAAGTTGTAGTAACATCAATCATGTACCAGCCGTCAGGATTGTTCATATATTCAGAAGTTGCTTTAGTAGTTAACGTTGTTCCAGACCATGCTCCACACAATTCTGTTTTCGGAGATTCTATCCAAGCATAAAGATTTGTGTTTGCCGCGCATTTCACAAAAATCATCGTTTTTCCATACAGAGCGTTTCCAATAAAATCTGTATAAGTTGCAGAAGCACCGCTTTTTACAGTTACAGTTCCGGCTTTTTTTGTGGCAGTTCCGTCGTTCACATAGACATTCCATGTTCCAGGAGCAACTTTTGACGCTTTTGCCGTAGTCTGCGAATCAGAATCAATTGAAATTTTTTCAGAAAGCGGGTCATCAATCCAGATTGAATAGCCAGAAGCCCCTGAAATATTAGAAAAATCAACGCTTCCTTCTGTCTGAATATAAGAAGAAACACTTGCAGAAGAATCATTTTTATACGCCGCGGCAAATCCATCCGCATCAAAAAGATACGCGCTAGAAACGCTTTCAAAACCGCTGAGCGATACCGAAGAAATATCAACACCTGCGTTCAGCAAAGCAAGATACGCTTTTCCCTTTGCGGAATCGGAACCGTCCTTGATTGTGCCAAGTGAATTTGCGCCGGAATTTATATCTATAACAGCATACAGAATTTTTACAGGAACACTGTCTGCCTTGTAGCCGGAAACCTCGATTACGCGGTTTTTGCCGACAGGAATATTTTCAATAGAAAAATTTCCTTTTCCGCCAACTACATCAACACCGCTCTGTGAAATTGGCTCCATTCCATAGCCGTAGACCTTTACAGCCGCAACAGAAATTTCGCTCGCATCAATAAAGCGGGCGTTCCTTGAACCAAAATAAAGAGTTCCAAAATCTCCGTCATCCGAACCGGAATTCGGCTCGATAAGATTAGAACACCCGAACATCACCAGAGAGCAAAAAATGCCCCCGATGATTTTTGCAAACTTTTTCATTTTTCCTTCCTTACTTTTCTACTTTCTTTATAAAAACATCACATTCCGCTTTTCCCACACGGAACGTGATGAGTCTTTAATATTTATTGAGCAAAAATTGTAACACCAGTTCCTTCGCAAGTTGTGTCGCTTGAACTTACTGCGCCTGTCTTGTTCATAACCATTGTACCTTTTCCGCTTGCAGTAATGTTACTTCCCGGATTTATTACAATTGTAAGAGTTTTATCTGCATTCTGTGGGGAAGAAGAAGAGTTTTTAAGCGTGTAGTAAATTACATTTCCGCTTATGCTTGTTGAACCAACTCCATTTCTATTTCTTAAAGCGTCGTTGTCCTTGCGGAACTGAATCATATCCTTGTGGTAGTTAAAGCAACTAACGTTTTTTGCCTTGTAACTCCAGTCAATCTGATTCATTTCCTGGCCCCACATATAAGAATTATGGGCTTCGCTTGCAAAAGTTCCAACCGCTTTTGTACGAAGGAATTCATCGCCCGCATGAATGAACGGAATTCCCTGCGCAGAAAGCAGAATTCCATGACCGAATTTTACAATTGCGTCCGCATAACTTGTGTAACTACTTCCAGCCGCCGCAATTTTGTCATAGAAACAAAGGTTGTCGTGTGCCATAAGGTAATTAACAGCCTGCTCAGGACTTGCGGTAAAATATCGCGTCCAGACGCCTTCAGAATCGCTTCCTAAACCTGTGCCAGAACCTTGTAAACCAACAGTTGTATTCCAATAAGTAGAATCACCATCTTTATCAGTTCTTCCGCTAAAGATATAGCCCAAAGTTTTTCCGTCATCGCTTGAACCTTTTAATGTTTCGCGCCATTTACCAGCAAAACAGCCGATGTGGGCATTAGAAAGCTCTGAAATTGCGGAAGCATACCCATAATCTGTAGAACTATTGTTATTACACTGCCAAGGCTCACCCTGCATTAAAAGATTTCTGTCTTTTGTCTCGGCGTTTGTATTATTTAAATATTCACCCCAGTCTTTTAACGCCGCTTTTGTAAAGATTGCCATAAGGTCAAATCTAAATCCGTCAATATTGTATTCTTCTGCCCAATACTCCAAAGAATCCCGAACCATTCGGCTTACCATAGAATTGCTTACATCAATTGAGTTTCCACAGCCGGACAAATCGTTTGTCGTGTAATATTCTGACGAAATTGAACTGAACATTTCATTTGCAAAAGTATGATTATAAACAACGTCCATTACAACGCGGATTCCGTTTTTGTGGAATTCATTAATCATATTCTTAACTTCACGGATTCGTTCAACATAATCGCCAGGGCAAGTTGAATAACGGTCTTCCGGAACATTGTAGTTCACAGGGTCATAACCCCAGTTATAGATTTCGCCAGTTTTATCTACATATTTTGTTGCAAAATCGTACATCGGCATAATCTGAACATGAGTAATTCCCAATTCCTTTAAGTGATCAATACCAGTTTTTACAGTTGTTGAACCGCTTGTATATGTTGTTCCTGTTTCTGTCATTCCAGGGAACTTTCCGCGGTAACTTTCTGTTCCGTTCCATGTGCTAGAAGAAGTAAAATCGCCAACATGAACTTCGTACACAACCGCATCCGTTCGTTTTTCAAGCGCAGGCCGTTCTGCCCAGCCGTCAGTCGGCTCTGTCTGAGACATATCCATTACAATATTTACGCTAGGGCCCGCCCAAGAAGAACCAGTCGGTCCGTCTGTATAAAATGCTGTGTTGTTGCAAAGGACGTTCGTTTTCTGCTGGTTTCCGTCATATTTAATCATCTTTCCGTAAGGGTCGCGGACTGGAACTCCGTTGATTTTGAACTGGTATTCTGCAAGAGCCAAATCGCCAGTTACTGTTACGCCGTAAATATTTGCAGAATCAGGGTAATCACCGTTTACAGTAAAGCCCTTTGTACAAGTATATGACGCTGTTGTTCCGCCAACAGGAGTCACATCAACTGTTACATTGCTTGAAGATGGCGACCAGATACTGAACGATGTCGCCTTTTTTGTGTAATATGCGCCAAGTCTTTCCGGTACTGCGCCTGCCGTATCCACTGCGTTCAATTTTACGCTTAAAGAATCAGTGCCTTTTGAGTTTTCGACGGTTGCAGAAACGGTAAAGTCACCTTCTTCTGTAATTCCGGCCGCTGAAAGCTTTACGGTTGTTGTTCCGACTTTTAGAGTTCCCGATTTTGTGCCGATTGTGTAAGTTCCGCCTGTAAGGTCTGTGTTTTCGCTTGTCACGGTGAATGTAATTGAGCCTGTGAGAGAAGCATCATCACCATCGCTGTAATCAATGCTTACCGCAGGAGGAAGCGGAACTGCCGGATTTTTTACACTGACTACAACATAACCATCTGTGCTGACAGGAGAAGGATTTGTGCTTGTGCTAGAAGAACCATCATACCAGAACGTACCCGCTTTTCCTGTGATTTCAGGGTCGCTCCAGTCAAGTTTGAATTTTACAACCTTTCCCGTTGCATAGTCTGTATAATCAATCATGTACCAGCCACTAGGAGAAGCCATATAATTCGTTGTGGCGGCAGTCATAAGTGTCGCCGCAGAACTAGTGTTCCATTTACCACCAGCCGTTTCTGACAAAGCAGCACCGTCATCCTCCCATGCCCAGATTGTTGGAGCAGAACTTGCCTTTACAAAAATAATTGTTTTATCGCTAAAATCAGCAACACCTTCTTTGTAAGTTAAAGTTACCGTTGTTTCCTCGCCCTCTGCAACGGCAATATTTTCTGTTTTAACTTTTGTTCCTGTTGAATCAAAAACCCAGAGTTTCCACGTTCCCGGAGTTGCCTTTAATTCCTCAGAATAAGAAGAAGATGTAAGGCTCTGCTTTGATGTCGCAATGTCCGTAATCTGATAAGAATAGCCCGAACATCCGCTCGCGCTGACTTTTACAGTTCCGTACCCCAGAATGTAAGTTGAACCGGAAGTTTCATTGGCAATCGCCTGGGCATCAATCAGACTTGGATGAACTTTATTTTTTTCAATAAGAGAACTGATTTTTTCGCTGTACGAGTTTTTTTGACTGTCGCCGAACTCTGAAATATCAGTCTTTGCCTGTATCAAATTGTAGTAAACAGAACCTAAAGGAGTTGAATCCCAGTTTACGGTTATTGTTCCGTTGTCGCCTTCTGTAATCTGGTCAACAAGGGCATACAAAACCGCTCCGCTCACCTCCGATTTTACTTCTACAACACGATTTTTTCCTGTAGGAATATTTTCAACTGTAAAAGTACCTGTTCCTTCAGAAGAAATTGGAACAGAAACTACCGCTGTAGAGCCGATTTTTCTGTCCGCAAGCTGATAGTAAACTTTTACCTTTGCCGTGCCTAAAGTTTCATAATCCAAAGCACGCGCATTTTTATTTTCTGTGTTTAATTCCTGAACCAGATTCTCAGACTCAGACATTCCGATTCTGATTGAGCCAGTTCCCTGCACCGCCCCGGAAGAAATGTCATCAAGAGAATTTGAGCATCCCAATACAAAAAGAGATAAAACAACCGACGCTAAAACCGACAAATTAAAAAATCTTTTCATGTTTTTCCCCTTATTCTATTTTACAAGAATGTACCTTGCCGAAAGAGCAGGAACTGTTACTGTACCGCTGAAAGTTTCACCGGAAAGCAAGTCTGTTCCGCTTGCACTGAATGACTTTGACGATGAAGAGTTATAATTGAACGCGATGTAAATTGTTTCTCCGCCGCCAACTTTTTTCGCAACGTAAAAATCTTTCTCACCTGTTATCTGTTCATTTGTACCGTTCCACAACGCCTCATGTTCAGCACGTGCCTCAAGACATTTCTGTGTCCAGTCGTGGATACTCTGTTCACGGGTATTGAATCCGCTGATTTTTCCGGAAGAACGCGCAACGTTGTCTGCATACCATCCGCTCTTGTCTGTTGAATGGTCACCTATTTCGTCTCCGTAATAAATTGTAATCGGACCCGTATATGCCATCTGAGCCGCAAGAATCACTTTATTTCTTCCTGTATATTCAGAAGAATCATAACCGCAGCTCCATTTGTCTTTAATCAAATCACCGATTCTGTAAAGGTCGTGGTTAGAAAGCATAAAGTTCGGGTAATATGTTTTGTAAGTGCCGTCATCTTCTTTGCAAGAATAACCTTTTTCTGAATATGTACTGTACAGATAACTTAAACCAGTTGTAATGTTTTCTGTTGATTTTGATGAATCTCCATACTCACGCGCAAATCCTTGAACAACCTGATAATATGCCGGGAAGTCAAAACAAGACTGCAAACCAAAACCAGCGGAATTCAATGGGTCAACTACAGAAGCCTGTAAAGTAGCGGCATTTCCATCCCAGTCTTCACCGACCATATAGCCTAAAGTTCCCCAGTCCTGACCTAAAGTTCCGTTTGAAGAAGCTGCTACTTCTACAACTTTACGGATGTCATACCAGTAGTTGTGTCCGCCTGTATTGCAGTTCTTTTTTGAATTATATTCGCCGTTTCCAAGCTGATAACACTGGTCAAAACGCCAGCCGTCAATTTTGTGTTCTGTAATCCAGTAGCGTGCAACATCTGAATAATATTTTAATGAATTTGAATTGCTTGCATAATTTACAGGATTATTTGTGTCAGGAGTAATTCCAGGATTTTTAATTCCTTTTCTGCTAGGAGAAGAAGCCACACTTCCCTTATTATGACCAAAAACACCGTCCAAAATCACATTGATTCCATTGTCATGACATTCTTTAACAAGCTCATCAAATTTTGCCAATGTTCCAAAGTGAGGATCAATATTGAAGTAGTCATAGGCAAAATATCCGGTTGAATCAAGTTCTCCGCTTCCATTTGAATTAAAAATCGGTGTCATCCAAAGAGCATTACATCCAAGCCCTTTTATATACGGAATAGCATTTATGATTCCCTGCAAATCGCCGCCTTTTAAAGCATCGCTAGGACCATAGGCACAAGTAAACCCTATGCTTGAATCTCCGTCCTGGAAAGAAGAAACCATAACCTGATAAATTCTTAACTCATTAAAATTAGTAACCAGCGTATTCTCAGGCTTTTCAACAACAGAAATAGAAGCGGAAACAGTTTTGCTTCCTGCAGAATTTGAAATTGTTCCGGAAACAGAAATTGTGCCGGCAGAAGAAATAAAGTCTGAAACGTTGAAAGAGTTTGTGCCTTTAGAAAGCGTCTTTGATTTTCCGCCGATTGAAACTGTATTTGCAGTTAAAGAAGTGTCGCTTGTAACTGTTATTGTAAACGTGCCGCCTACATAAGCCTTAGTAGAAACGGTTACAGTTGGTGGAGTTGGCTCTTCAGGATTTACAGTCGTAAAGTTTTTAGAAACGCTTGAACCACTTGTATCAGCAGTACCAGAACTTCCGCCAATGTACCAGTATTCACCAGCAGAAGGGATATAAAGGTCAGCGGTTTGCCCATTTCCTGCAGTTGACCCACTTTTGTTTGCATTAAAAATTACAGAAGAAACAGTTTTTTCAATCGTGTAGTCATAATAATCTCCATTTTTGGTCATGGATTTTCCAGGCCAAGTTCCGCCAGTATAATTATCACTTGATTCAGAAGGATTCCATGCCCAGATATATGAATATCCTAAAGATGTCGGCACATGAACAATAATCTTATCAGTTATCGCTTCTTCCCCGACAACAACCGTTTCAGTTCCACCGCTTGAAACAGTAACCGACGCAGAAGCCTTAATTTCTCCATCGCTTACAGCGTAGACATTCCAAGTTCCCGGAGCAACGTCAGAAATTGTAACTGCCGCAGAATCACCGGAAACCGCCGAAGAAACTTTTGAGCTAGGGTCAGAAACCTGAATTGTACAGCCGGAACAGCCGTTCACAGTAACCTTGACAGTCCCAGCCGTCAATATATAGGAAGAACTTTGCTCTAATGAACCAGACTTAAAATCCGAGGCAATCGACGCGGCATCAATCAGACTTGCGTGCGTATCAGAAGGAATTGCATTATTTATAGAAGAAAGTTGGCCATCGGTAAGTTTTGTAAGGTTCACGCCTTTTTCAAACAGAGCCGCAAAAACCTTGCCTTTTTTTGAAGATTCCCAGTCTACGGTTACAGAAGTATTTTCTCCGGCCTTAATGTCGCAGACCGCATGCATTATGATTCCGTCAATCTTAGCAGAAGAAGCGTCGTAGGCCTGAACTTCGACTACAGCATTTCTTGAAACAGGAATCTGCTGAACTGCAGAAAAAGTTCCAGCACCTTTTGTAACAGATGATACAGAAGCAGATTTTTCAAATTTATCACCGTTTGAATCAAAACCAAAAATTTTTACCTGCGCCGTCTTTATGTCATCAACAAAAACAGCCCTTTTTCCTACATCTGAATCATTAACAGAAACCGAGCCGTACTCCGAGTCATTTCTTTCAGAGATAAGGTCTGAACAACCCGAAAACAGCACAACTCCAAAAACCAGCGCGACAGCCGAAAAAATCTTTAGACTTTTCATATTTTTTCCTTAATTTGTAGGCAAGAACCAAACTTTTTTAATCAACTTTCCCTAAGCAAAAATTGTAAGTCCACTATATCAATCCGTCAAATTAAAGATTTGTTATAAAGTCAAGGAACTACAGACGCACTAAATTATCTTTTATAGGAGCGAAATTTCCAAATCTACTGCTGTTCAATAAACGCAAAGCCGTTCGCTGGTACGCTAAGTGAATATGTTCCGGAAGCGGTGATTGTAGAGTTTTCGTAAGTTCCGTCTGACTTGCAGGAAATCAACTTGTAAGTTCCAGAATTTACAGAAAAATCATAGGAATATGCGCTTGAACTTGTATTTAAGCCTACATAAGCGGTTTTTCCGTTGTACGTTCTTGTAAAAATCGCCTGACTTCCCTTTAGCACCAGATTTTCCTGCTCACCTTTTTGGATGCACGGACTGTTTGAACGGATTTCATTCAGCACTTTTAAATGTTTGTACATCGGCGGCTTGTTTGTTTTTACGTAATTAATGCCGACATCGCCAAGCATCCATCTAGAAACCACATCATCTTTATTTGTGCTTGGATTGGTTCCGCTCCAGGAATACATTGCTTCTGTTCCATAATAAACAATCGGAACTCCGCGGAAGATATAAATATAGTTCAGGGCGTTTTTATACTGTGCCTCAGAAAATATTGCCTCGTTTCTGTAGCAATCGTGGTTGTCCACAAACATTGCCGTCTTTGTGTATTCCTCTGGTGTCATGCAGGCAAAACTCTTGTCATCCCCTGTCGCATTGTAATACTGAGAAAAATCTCCGCCATCCTTAAAAACGCCTTGCATCTGTCCCGGATAATCAAGGCAGCTTAAGTGCATATCAAGCATATGAAGCGAATCTGTTGTGTCGTGCGCGTGACGGTCAACAGCATCATGCCGGCCGCACCAGGCTTCGCCAATCATATAAAAATAGTCGTTTCCTTTTGATTTTGCGTAATTGTACATTGCGTCTGCAAATTCACCGGCAAACTCGCTTGGAATATAAGCAATTGTGTCGATTCTGAATGCGTCAACCCCAGCGTCAATAAATTTTTTGTATACATTTATCAAATGCTGCCTTGAATCTTTTCCGTCCTCTCCAAGATGACCAAAATCAATCAAATCAGAGCATTGTCCAAATCCGTAATAGGAATAAAATCCGTTTTTGGAAGTATCAGACTCATAATAAGGATCAAGCGTTTTCCAAGCCCATTCTTTTCCGTCCATAATAGTCTGAACAGAATAATTCTTCCATTTTGTTTTCCCTGCGGCAGACGTGTGGTTTCCGTGATTTATTACAATATCCTGCATTACACGGATTCCGCGTGCGTGGCAGGCTTCTATGAACGCCTTGTAGTCATCCCATCCGTCGCTGTCTTTTCCGGAAGAATGAAGGTGCGGGTCAATCTGGTCAAAATCGTAGCCCCAGTAACCATGAAATGCCGAAGCCTCGTAGTCTCCGCCGTTATAAAATCGTCCCTCCGGCTGTTTTACAGAAGGAGTAATCCAGATTGCCGTAAATCCCATGTCCGCAATGTAATCAAGATTATTTATAATCCCCTGAAAATCGCCGCCGTGGTAATAAGAAAGAACGCCTGTCTTTGACTCATCATATTTATATAAATCCGCCTCGCCGTTCGGCAGGTACTCATCGCCCCAGATATTGTTGTTCGTCTTGTTGCCATCCGCAAATCGGTCTGTCATCAGAAAGTAGACATTTTCCTCGCGGAAGTCACGGTGTGTAAATTCTCCGGGCTTTACAACATTCACAGTCCTTGAGGCTGAATTTGTTTTTCCGTCTGAACCTGCAACAGTAAGAGTCAGCGTATAACTTCCTGCAGTTGAATAAGTCTTTTTTACCTGAATTTCAGAAGATGATGAACCGTCCGCAAACGTCCATGAATAGGAAGAAATATTTCCTGTAGAAGAAGCGGCGCTAAAAGTAAGCTCGTTCCCAACAATAGTGCTTCCCGAAACAGAAATAATCGCCTTTAGCTCCGGCTCTGTAACACTTCCCGATCCACCAGCGATTTTTGCGCATTTTCCACTTGAATCAATGCGGTAATCGCCTTTTTCCTTGATTTCAATATCGCCTGTAAGTTTATCAGAATCGCTAGAGCCTTTGTTTATAATAAATTTCAGAGCCGACTTTCCTTCAAATTTCGCAACATAATCATCGCCATTTTCTTCCATTTCTGAACCAGGGTAATCCCCGCTCAGCTTAGTAACAGTACCGCTGCCTTCCCATGCATAAATCTGGCTATAACCGAGTGATTTTGCAACAAAAATTCTTATTCCGTCAAAAGAACTTTCAAATTCAACTTTTGCAGTTTCGCCGGCAGCAAAATCAACACTTTCTTTTTTCTGGACAACATTTCCGTCTGAATCCAAAAGAAGAACGTTCCATGTTCCCGGAGCAATATTCTGCACCGTACCGGAAGAAGACGAACATTCCACAACTTCTGAAGCCGGATCACAGACCTGAACTTTATATGAAGAAACTGCATTAGAAAACTCAAGACCCGCAGGCGACAACACATAAGAATCCGCGGACTGCAAGGAATCAATCTCAAGGTTTTTAAATTTTATAAAATCTGACGCAATCGCTGAACAGTCAACAAGGCTTGAATGAACACCAGTCTTTACAGCCTCCTGAATCAACTTTTTTTCTAAACCGGAAATCCCCGAAATTTTGTATCCGCTTTTATTCAGCTCATAAAAAATATTTCCAAGCGCGGTAGAATCCCAGTCAACAGTAACAGACACCGTTTTTCCAGCCTCCACATTGCAGACAGCACGCATTGTTACGCCATAAATTTCTGATTTTGAAGAATCCAAAGCCTGAACAGTAACAATCCGGTTGCTTCCGGCAGGGATTTTTTTAATTGTAAAAGATCCAGACCCATTTGTTATAGAAATATCACTTGCAGAAGGCTCGCTCCCGGATGAAATTCCTTCTCCGCTTACAAAAGCAGACGCATATTTTAAAGATTGAATATCAAGGGCACGCGCGCCATCAGATTTTTCCCCGAGCGTTACAGAACCGTACTCACTATCCGAAGCAACATCCCTGATATTTTCGTAAAGACCGTTATTGCATGATAAAAACGCCAAAAGCAGCAGCGTTCCTACCCCCCCCCACATAGAAGAAAGAACTTTTTTCATTTTTTAAACCTTACTTTTAAGACATAACCCAATCGGCACAGAAAGTTTTTCCCGCACTTTCCGAACAATTTTATTGTAACACAGAAAAACCGAATGTCAAAAAAAAAGGTTTACAGGATAATTGCAAAGAACTATACTTATTGAGTAAAATTACTCAGTGCATTGAGTAATTTTACTCAGCGTATTGAGTATTTTAAAAAAGGCGACTATGGAAAGAACAGAATTTATATCAGAACTTGAAAAGCGGCTTTTGGAAAAACGGAAATTTATCCAAGTTTTGGCAGGACCAAGACAAGTTGGAAAAACAACAATTATCGGGCAAGTCCTTGAACGCTACAAAAATGAATTCATAAGTGAAAGCGCCGACAATGTTTCTTCTCCGCAAGTTTTTATCGAGCAGATTTGGAACACCGCCAGACTAAAACTAAAAACTGGCAAAGACGAAATTTTAATTGTAATCGATGAAATTCAAAAAATTCCAAACTGGAGTGAAATCGTAAAAAAATTTTGGGATGAAGATACTAAAAATAAACTCAATATAAAAGTCGTCCTAAGCGGCTCTTCAAGGCTTTTACTTGAAAAAGGTCTTACAGAATCTTTACTAGGAAGATTTGAGATTATTCATGTTCCACATTGGTCTTTTTCAGAAATGCGGCAGGCATTTGGCGTTAGCCTAGAAGAATATATTTATTTTGGCGGTTATCCGGGAGCTTCGGAACTTATAAAAAATGAAAACCGATGGAAAATGTACATTCGGGATTCCATAATAGAAGCAAGTATTTCTAAAGATATTTTAATGCTTACGCAGATTGCAAAACCCGCGCTTTTAAAGCAGTTGTTTGAATTAGGAACAGCCTATTCGGCTCAAATTCTGCCATTTAATAAAATGCTAGGAACTTTGACTGATGCCGGAAACACAGTGACATTGGCACATTATCTGAACCTGCTTGACGAATGTGGACTTCTTTGCGGAATCCAAAAATATTCAGGAAGCGAGCAGCACATCCGCTCCTCAAGCCCGAAACTGCAGGTTTATAACAACGCCCTTTTGGCAGCCTGTTTAAACAAAGATTTTAAGACCGCAATTACAACACCTGACCTTTGGGGACGATTTGTTGAATCCTGCGTAGGAAGCCACATACTAAATAAATCTGTATCATGTGGCTACAAAGTAAACTACTGGCGCGACGGAAACAATGAAGTTGATTTTGTAATTTCAAATGCAAACGAAATTTGCACGATAGAAGTAAAAAGCGGTCTGCGCTCTTCAAATTTTGGAATGAAACTTTTTAAGGAAAAATACCCTTCAGCAAAAGTTTATGTTGTCTCCACAAAAGACTTTGCAAATTCCGGCTGCATTTTATTGCAGGACTTCTTAAATCTTTCCCCGGATGAACTTTTTTAGTCAAAAAAATAATGTTTAAATTCGGGCCAGCCGCACAGATTAAATTTCCGGAAGAAGTCTTCCGCAGCCGTAAAAAGTTTTTTTCCAGTAGTTCTCGTTCAGTCCGCTGATAATTACACCGGTTCTTGGCCCGCCGCTTGCCGCATTCAAGAAAAGATTCTGTTTTCCAAAATCGTTTTCCCCGGGATTTTTACCTAGGTAAATTCCGACGTGGGTAATTCTTGTGTCAGAAGCGCCTTTAAAAAATATCAGGTCGCCCGGCAATGCGTCATTCAGCGAAACCGGCGATGTCTGATTGTAAATATCCTGGGCGTTTCCTTTTACATCTATGCCAAGACTTTGCTTTGCGGTGTATGACACAAATCCGGAACAGTCAAATCCCGGTCTTGGAGTTTTTCCGCCCCAAACATAACTGATGCCTTTATACCCCATCCCCAAATCTATGAATTTCTTGCGCATATCTATTGCAGAATCCATATCTTTTTTAGACTCTTCAACCGTCTTATTCTGAAGCGGAACACTCTTTTTTTGGTTTTCCGCAACGCGAGGCTCTATATTCTTATCCTGAGCTTTCGGCTTTTCTTTCTGAACTGAAGATTTCCCGGTGTTTTTTGCCTGCGCGGCTGGTTCGACAGGCGTTTTTTCCTCTTTCACAGCCGATTCATCTTTTACAGGCTTATTCTTTAGCTTCGCTTTAGCTCTTTCAAGCTCCGCCTTTTTATTTTCCTTGGCCAGTTCAAGTTTACTCTTTGCAGAATTTATTTTTTTCTTCTCGTTTTCAATCTTCTTTAAAATATCAAGTTTTTTTTGCTTTACACTTTCAAAGAATTCCGCATTTTCAGATTCTATCTCTTTTTTTGAAGGCTCCAGGACAATTTTATAAAAATCCCCTTCTTCAACTTTCTGATTCTTAAAAATATCGTCAGCATTCTCATCGGCCGCATACACAGCAGAAAATGCCGAAAAAACAACAAAAGTTAAAATAAATATTTTTCTTTGCAAAAAATTCATATGACCAGTCCAAAAAAAATCATAATTTTCTAAAATCCCCATTAAAATAAAAACTTTGCCCGGTAAAAGACAAAGTTTTTATTCACAAGGAAATCAGTTCATACAAAACTAATAATTATTTCCTGCCGCAGGTTATTCTGCATCAAGAACTTCTTCGGCCTCTGTATTAACCGCCTCGTCGTTTGAAGTAATCATCATATTCTGGAGTTTCAATGAAAGCGCCTCCTTCAATGCTTTTCCTTCATCAGTGTTGTCCTCAATATTGTTCATTGCAGTCTGAATCTGAACATCATAAAGTTTCTTAGACATTCCCCAGACAGCATAGTATTCGTAATAAACCTTTGATTCCTTTGCTTTTTTAGAAGTTTTTACTTCTTTCTGAATCCAATATGAGGCGATTTTTTCAAGACCGTTCAATTCAACAGCAGAAACTGCCTGCTTATACATATTCAATTCCTGTTCCAGCGCAGTCGCCTCTTTTGTATCACCTGTCTGCTTTGAACGTCCTTTCTGAGCCGCAGAAACCGCTTTTCCAACGATTCTCTGCATTTCATCGCCAACCTGAACCTCAACGTCAACCAAATCAGCCCACTGCTTTGTAAATTCAAGATTGTCGCCACGGGCAACTACAACAAAAGGCTTTTTTCCGGAAATTCCAGGCATGATTGGAGATAGATATTCAGCCGAATAATTTCCATTTCCAATTTCAACAACCCACTGAGGAATTTCTGAGCCAAATGAAGCTCCCTGATAATCAACAATAGTCACATAATTTTTCTGAACTTTAGCGGCATTGCCTTTGATTCCAGAACCAGCAACTTTTGTTGTTCCACAGCTGCTAAGCAAAACAGCAGCCACTGCAGAAAGAATAAAAACACTCTTTTTCATTTTATTTCTCCTAATAAAAGATTTGAAAAACAAATCTTGATTTTAAATTTCAATCACCCAAAGGTGAACAAAAACCTTTCTAAAATAATCCTACTTAAATGACAAGCTGTTCATATAAGAATCAAAATTCTTACTGAATTCCGACGCGATGTTTTTTTCCAGAATCCTGTAAGTCCTGTTTTTCGCATCAGTTTCCGACGTTGCCCCTTCTCTTCCTTTTAAATTTATCGCAAACAAGGATTCCGACTCCACACTATCAGAAAAATCCATATCCAAAGTGTAGACACAGTAAGTAATCTTTCCCTTTTTTGAAATTTCAGAAGAGTATTTTCCGTCAAGCGCATACTTTTCCTTTTTTACCGGAGAAGTCTTGAATCCATACTTTGAAAAAATTTCCTGAAAAGCGGACTTTATCTTGTTGTCGCTGTCGCCATTTACATTTACGTAAATAACGATATTTTCCGCAAATTTCTTTTGCGCGCCCTGAACATTCTGGACGGAAACAATCTCCTTGCCAAGCGAAATTCCCTTGTCAGAATCAACCACAGAAAGATTTTTCAGCAACCTGTCATTTTCAGAGGCAATATCCAGTGCAAACGATATTTCACTGTAACCATAAAATGAACCGGGATTTTTTTCAGACTCTTTTACAGACTTTCTGACAACCGCATCATTTTTTCTTATAAGCTCCTGATAAACCGCGGCGGTCTTTTCCCTGTCAAGAACCGCGATGGCATACCATTTTTTTTCAGATGAACTGTAAAAATATTCTGCAATCTCTATTCCGATAAGATTTTCCGCCTCAATCTGGCTTGTTATATTCTGCTGAAGATTTCCGGAAGATGAAAAAGAAACTTTCCCGTCAGAAAGAGCCTGTTCCATTTTTTTTGATGCAAGCGAAGTAGACTTTACGGTCTGCCCAAAAACAGAAGACAGATTTCTTACAGCCTCAAGTTCCGCGCTTTCCCTGTCCTTTCCAGAACCTGTTCCGTTCATGTAAATTTCAGAAGGATACACACTTGAAGGAAGAATTATCCACTCAGGCATTTTCTTCTTTGCGCCGAACACCAGACAAGCGGAAAAAACAAATAAAAAAGCCAAAATGATCTTTTTCATATAAATAAAACCCAAAATTACTCAAATTATAGTCTTAAAAATATTTTTAAAACTTCACCGCTGATTTCTTTATATACTTCTTAATATCATTGTTCTGGTCAGACCAGATGATTTTGTTTGTCTCCAAATCAACAAGCTGCATATCAACCTGATAAGTTCTTACCTGCTGCCTGCCGTCTGTATCTACAATTGTCGAAACAGTACCCTGAAGCATAAAATCCGCCGCAATCTCGTTTCCAATCGATTTCGCGGTCTCGTAGGCATTTTCAGCCTGATCATATTTTTCCGCGCGGAGCTCTTCCCTTTGGTTCGCATCTGCCACAAACTCCAAAGTTCCATCATTGATAATTGCGTTCTGGAATCTCTTTGACAAAATTGAAGTGTCAATATGCTCAACGCTCTTGTTCTTTATTGTACCGATAATTACTACAGGAGCCCGTCCTGCTGAACTCCTGAAATTTGCAACACGCTTTGATTTTATGCAGGAATCAATCAAAGAAGTACAAACCTGATTAACGTCATTGTCATTCCAATATCCGCTCAAATCCTTTACGCTTTCATTAGCCCCATATCTTTTTACGGATGTTGTCGCGCATGAAAAAAACAACAATGAAGAAACAATCAACAAATTCACCAACAAAACCTTTGCTTTCATAAATCACACCTCTAAAATAAAATCTATTTTATGCCAAGAAGAAACAACCAGAGAAGGCTTTCCTTCTTTTACTTCAGTTTCAAAAGATTTTTCCACAACACTTCCATCTAAAAAGCGGTAAATCACCTTGCCACTGTACAGACCGGCAGGAACTGTAAACCCGGCGGCATTCACAGTCTCAGGAAAAAATTCTCCCTGACGCAGATCCGCAGTTTCAGTCAAATCTATAGCGGCAAGGCCGGCGGCAGTTGAAAGACACAACGAGTCAAATGCGACAGAAGCCAAAGCCCGGGCAAGACCATGTCCCGGAAGAAACTTCATTCCTTCATAGCTTGCGTTTATGCTTGCAATTCCAGCCACAATTCCGCTTACTTTTTTTGTGATGCTGCGTCTCATACTTGCAGAATATTCTTTTCTAGCCCTAAGTGTAACAGATTTTTCCAGATTTGTATTAAAATTTTCTATCACTACCGTTTTTTTTGTTCCAACATTGTCAAGCACAACTTCAACACCGGCCACAGTATTTTTTTTATCATAAAAAGGATGCACAAACTTGAACTGAACAGGAAGAAGACGATAAGAAGAATTTCCGGTCGGAACATAAAAGAATGTGGATTTAGAAGGAAAATACAACGCTCTTTCAGTCTGCTTGCCAATAAGTCCGGCAAGAGCAAGAACATCCAGACGGCCTTTCCCGGAAGGAATCGCAGCGTCCTCAGCGTCAAAATTCCTTATAAGAGATTTTAAGACAACAGAATCGGAGTCAATCTGGCTTTTATCACCATCCGCCTGCCTTAAAATCAGGCTCAGGTATCTTGCAAGGGCAGATTCCCTGTAGACATCTTTTTCCGTAGGCTTTGGAGGCATGGCAGCCGTAAAAACAGAAGAATCAATGCTGTAAGTTCCCAAAGATTTCATACTTGAAGAAAATTCTTCCTGCGCAGACGGATCCATTCCGTTTTTTATCATTACCTCGCCATAAAGACGCCTGTATTCCGGAAGTTTTAAATCTGAAAGTCTTGTAAGCTGGTTTACGGCGCTGTTCAAGTCCCCCTGAAGATAGTAGCACAAGGAATTCATCGTATTGACCATAAGATACTCGTAAACATTGCCTGTGTATTCTTTTAGGTTCTCGTTAAGAACAGCTTTGCCGACTGATTTTGTAATACTCGTTCCAAGCGCATCAAACATCTGAGCATCAGTCCTTTCAAAGACAGCAGAAGCCTGCGCGTAATCGCCGTTAAGAAAATAAAGCATCGCCAAATCAAGATTATCCCTTATGCCGGCTTTTTTTTTAGTCTTTTTTAAAAGCATTCCAAGACAAGTTGAATAATCCCTCTGCTCATACGCATTTATGTATTTTTCTTCATTATACTTAATCGGCTTGATTTTTCTGGAATCCTGTTTTTTTTCCGCGGTAACCCCACCATCATCTATTTTTGTAGATGCACATGAGAAAACAAGACATACCGATAGAAAAACAAGAATTTTGAAAAAAAGTTTCATTTTACTCCCAACCCATTTATTTTGAACAACTTAGAATGGGTTAATTTTAACACAGGGCAAACCAATTGTAAAACGAATAAATGCAAAACCTTTTCTACTGTTTTCTGTTCACAATTCCCTTTACGCTTTTTATCACAAGGTTTACCACAAGAATCAGGAGCGAAAGAATGAAAATCTCGTTGAATTTTGCAAAATGCTGAAGTTCCTGAACTTTTGTGGTGATTACCATTGTCCTGGCTCCGGCAAGGAAAACCACCGCGCTTACGGTAACCATTCCGTTTATAAAAAGATAGCAGAAAATCTCAAGGTGGGTACGCATTACGTTCGGTGTGATAATCCGGGCAACAGTTTTTATCCAGTTGTCGCCAAGAATACGCGCGGTTGTCTCCCAGGAGATATTCATCTTGTCGAGCGACGCCTTCATCATAAGATACGGAGTCGCAAAAAAGTGGACCAGATTACAGCATACAAGAATCGCAAGCGTGTTGTGGAGCGGTGTCTTTCTGAATGCGAGCAGAAAGCTGATACCAAGAACCATTCCAGGAATTGTATTTGAAACCTGCGCAATCGCCTCGATTATTCTTGTACCGTGAATAAGCCCCTTGTTCCGTGCAGAGACCAATGCGCTTGCATAAACAAGAACAGTTCCAAAGACAGCGGTCAATAAACTCATAACAAGGGAATTCGTAAAGACACGCACAAGAGATTTGTCATTAAAGACTGAAATAAAATGTTTCAGCGTAAAAGTATTGTTGTACGGCCATTCCGCAACAAAAGGAGAAACAAAAACAACCACAAAAGACGAAAGAATCACAACGCAGATAACAACAGAAATGAACGTCCAGATGATGTCGCGGAGAAAATCCGGCTGGTTGTCGTTGATTGCAATTTTATTGTAGCGGACATTAAAACGCTGAAGATAATTCAAAAGAAGAATACTTATTATAGAAGGAAACAGCATACAAAGCGCAATAACTGACCCCTGATGAAAATCCGGCAGGCTTCCAAGCATTGTGTTGTACAAAAGCCCCGCAACAACCGTGTAGCGGCCGCCGATAGAAGCCGGAATACCAAAATCAGTGAACGCAAGGAAAAAACTCTGGACAACAGAAACCGCAATTGTTCCCAAAAGAGGCTGGATTACCGCGGTAAAAAAGCTCCGCAGTCGGCTGTCGCCCATAAGACGGCAGACAACAATATATCTTCTGTCAATGTAGGCCATTGTGTTTGTCAAAAGCGTGAACGAAATCGGAAAAGTATAAATAACGTAGCCAAAAATCAGTCCTTTAAATCCGTAAAAATCAAAGAACTGCCTGCCGATCAGTTTTGTAAGAAGACCGTTTTTTCCGAATGAATAGATTATAGCAAAACCGTAAGTGATTGTAGGAATCAGCATTGGGAAAACCGCAAGAGTACGCAGAGTTTTTTTTGCCCAGACAGGAATATTTGTAAAATTAACTGTGTACGCAAGAACAAAAGCAAGAACCGTTGTAATCAGGGCGCTTAAAAGCGAGACATTAACGCTGTGCGCAAATGCCGTCTGAAGTTTTCCGCCGGCAAAGACAGAAGCGACATTATTAAAACTGAACGCCCCGGAATTCAACGTGAACGCATTTTTAAAAAGCACGATTCCTGGAATACAAATAAAAACAAAAAAGAAAAGAAGCACAACGTAAAAAGCCGCGCGCATCTGCTTGTTTCTTATTTCCTTGAACATATCTTTTATTTTTGTCATTGAAAATTCCTTTTTTTTAGTTCAAAATCCGCCGCACCAGCCTAAAAGTGCTACAGGCTGAAAAGCTTATAAATGTTGTTCTTTTTTACTTCCAGCTGCTTTAAGATAAAGTCGTTCACAAACTGGCTCTTAGGATTCTTTATTATTTCAGAAGGCTCCGCAAACTGCTCAATTTTTCCCTTATTAAGGATAAGAACCTTATCGCTGATTGTAAGGGCTTCCTCCGGGTCGTGGGTAACAATAATCGTTGTAAGGTGGAATTCTTTTGCGATTGTAACGATTTTTTCCTTTATCGACTCCTTGATTACTCCGTCAAGCGCGGAAAGCGGCTCGTCCAGAAGAAGGATTTTTGGCTTCATCACCATTGTACGGGCAAGCGCGACCCGCTGCTTCTGTCCGCCGGAAAGCTGGTCAATTTTTTTGTTCAGATGCTCCCGCAAATCAAGAAGGTCAATCAGCGCCTCAATCTCTTCTTTTGTTGAACGCTCCGGGTAATTACGCAGACCGTAGACAATGTTCTTGTATGCGGTAAGATTCGGAAAAAGCGCGTAATCCTGGAAAACAATATTGAATCCGCGGCGTTCCATCGGTGTATTTGTGATGTCCGCTCCGTCAAAAACAATTTTTCCGGAATCAGGCTGAAGAAGTCCAAGAATTATGTTCAAAAGAGTTGTCTTTCCGCCCCCGGAAGAGCCTAAAATTGAAACAATCTGCGAATCCCCGATTTTAAGCGAGATGTCGTCCAAGACTGTAGTTCCGTCAAAAGATTTTTTTATTCCGCTGATTTCTAACATTTTCCGTCCTTTTTACGTTTTCCTTTGGTTTTATACATTGTACGCGCCGTCAACTGCCCTAAGCTCATTGTAGGTGTCAATTTCTGTAAAATCTTCAAAAGAGCAGCCACGCACAACCAGATTAAAATCCTTGTTGCAATATGTTAAGGGAACTGAATCCCAATAACGTTCTTTTCCGCCCGGCATTTTGTACACTTTTTCAAGGCAACCGCCAAGCTTTTTTCCATCTTCTTCCGTCCAGTATGAAATTCCGACCATCCTGAAACCGTCTGTTCCACCAACACTTACGCCGCTGATTCTGCCCTTTTCAACAGAAAGACACCAGTCGTCCGTGCGCTCGCATGGAACTCCGCAATAATTTGACTGGTACTGGTATTTTGAGACAAGACGCGGATTTTTAAGGATTATGTCGGATTCCAGGACATACGCGTTTTCCAGATAATTTTTTGCGGCCAGAAGTGAAGAAATATTGTTTCCTTCGTTGTAGGCAGGATTTTCCACAAATTTTATGTTCGGATATTTGTATTTTAACTGGTCAAACTGGGCGGAAAGATAGCCACGCACAATCACAATCTCTTCGATTCCGGCAGAAACGACCGCATCCAGAAGAGATTCTATTATCATTTTTCCGTGAACGCGGATAAGCGGCTTTGGAGTGTTCAAAGTAATAGGAACAAGACGGGAACCGAATCCCGCCGCCAGAAAAACCGCCCGGCGAACTTTATACGGCTCCAACGCCTTTAAGCCTTCCTCTGAAATCCTGTCGCCGTCAATAAAATGTTTTTCCACAAGCTCAGAGAATGTTGTGTTTACAGTTCCAACTGAATAGCCCGCAAGTTTTGCAAGCTGACGCTGAGAAAGTTTCTTTTTTTCCGCCTCGACAAGAGTTAAAATGTCGAATTCTTTTCTTGAAAGCACAAAAACCGCCGTTTTTTTTAAATTTTTGTTCAACAGATTCTGTTTTTTTCGTATTTTTATACGTTTTTATTGCAGATTTAATATATTTCTGTTCAAATAATATACAAAAAAAATCATTTTTGAACAAGTTAACTTGACACTTTTTTATTAACAAACTATTTTGGAAAAACGCGTTAGCGCTGGGAATGGAAAGCCGCAGGCTTTTTCCGAAACGAAGTTGAGGAATGGAGCGGTAGCGAAACCATGGACATAGCGACCGAACATTGAGCCGCGCGAAATGTCCGGAAACGCCCTTATTTTCATGAATCCAAAAAAGAGAGGAATTTTATGCCAAAGACAGTTTATCTAGGAATCACGGGCGACATTATTCATCCTGGAATTATCAATATTATCAAGGAAGGAGCAAAACTTGGCGAGCTTACAATCGGACTTTTAACGGACAGCGCTATTGCAAGCCACAAAAGGCTTCCGTATTTAACTTACGAGCAGCGAAAAGAAGTTGTTGAGGACATAAAAGGCGTGGCAAGAGTTGTTCCGCAGGATGACTGGAGCTATGTTCCGAACCTTAAAAAATACAGGCCGGATTTTATGATTCACGGCGACGACTGGAAAACGAATTATCTTTCTAAAATCCGGGAGGAATGTTTTACGGCAATGAAGGAATGGAACGGCCGGATTGTAGAGATTCCGTACACAAAAGGGATAAATTCCACCGCGCTTGCAGAGAATGCGAAGGATATTGGAACAACCCCGGACATCAGGCGGGCGACTTTAAGGCGGCTTATTGCGGCAAAACCGGTTGTACGTATTCTGGAGGCACACTCGGGGCTTTCGGGGCTTATTGCTGAGCACGCGAGCGTTACAAAAGAGGACGGAGTTCATCAGTTTGACGGAATGTGGTCTTCTTCGCTGACGGATTCAACCAGCAAAGGAAAGCCGGATATTGAGGCTGTTGACCTTACAACGCGAATGCAGAGCCTTACTGACATCCTTGAATGTACAACAAAACCGATTATTTATGACGGCGACACTGGCGGAATCCCGGAGCATTTCGTATTTACGGTGCGGACTTTGGAACGTAACGGCGTAAGCGCGGTAATAATTGAGGACAAAAAAGGTCTTAAAAAGAATTCGCTGTTTGGAACGGAAGCGAAGCAGATTCTTGCCACGGAAGAGGAATTCTGCGAGAAAATCAGCGCAGGAAAACGCGCTCAGGTAACAAAGGACTTTATGATTATCGCGCGGATTGAAGAGATTATCGCGGGATATTCTGTTGACGAGGCTCTTACAAAAGCGTTTGCCGCAGTATGGGCAGGCGCGGACGGAATTATGATTCATTCAAAAGACAAAACAGGAGCGGACATAAAGGAATTCTGCCAGCGTTTCAGAAAAGAATACGAAAAAATCCCGATTGTGCTTGTTCCTACAACATACAACCAGTTCAAGGAAAAAGAGCTTGCAGAATGGGGCGCAAATGTGATTATCTACGCGAACCATATGCTGCGCTCATCTTACCCGGCAATGAAAAAATGCGCCGAGACAATTCTTGAGGCCGAACGTTCCCTTGAAACCGACGGAATGTGCATGCCGATAAAAGAAATCCTTGGGCTTATTCCGGGAACAAAGTAGAAAAACAGACCAGGAGAAAAACATGATTAAACCTTCAACTTTATATAACGAGCTCTTGAAAAACGGAACGGACTTTTTTGCCGGCGTTCCGGACTCGCTCTTAAAATCTTTCTGCGCCTACGTTACAGACAACGCGCCCGCAGAAAAACACATAATCTCCGCAAACGAAGGAAGCGCCACCGCCCTTGCGGCAGGCTACCATTTTGCAACAGGAAAAATTCCTTTGATTTATATGCAGAATTCAGGGGAAGGAAACATGATAAACCCTCTGCTTTCGCTTGTTGACCCGGATGTTTATTCAGTTCCTCTTCTGATTCTTATCGGCTGGCGTGGCGAACCCGGTGTTCACGATGAGCCGCAGCACGTAAAACAGGGAAAAGTAACCTGCGCTCTTCTGGACGCGATGCAGATTCCCTACGAAATTATGACAGAAGACGAATCCGCAATTTCTGAACAGCTGAAAAAAGCATACGATTACATGAAAACAAACAACGCTCCTTATGCGCTTGTAATCCGCAAGGGAACGTTTGAGGAATACACGTTAAAAAACAATATTCCAGTTAGCACAGAGATGAAACGCGAGCAGGCAATTGAAAAAATCATGCTTTCCGCACCGGAAAATGCGGCTTTTGTTTCCACAACAGGAATGGCGAGCCGCGAGCTTTACGAGCTTCGCGAAAAGCACGGAATGGAACACGAAAAAGATTTTCTTACAGTCGGCTCAATGGGCCACGCCTCGCAGATTGCGCTTTCGATCGCGATGCAAAAGCCTGACCGCCCGGTTTTCTGTATTGACGGAGACGGCGCCGCAATAATGCAGATGGGCGGAATGGCTACAGTCGGCACAAGAAGCCCCAAGAATCTTGTGCATTTTGTAATGAACAACGGCGCGCACGATTCTGTTGGTGGTCAGCCGACAGTCGGACTTATGATAAATCTTCCGGAAATCGCAAAAGCCTGCCTCTACAAAAAGATTTATTCAGCAAAAAATGAAAAAGAATTGCGCGAAGTCCTTGCAAAAATCAGGAATTCCTTTGATGATAATACAAATGAGCTTACATTTGTTGAAGTAAAAGTAAGCAAAGGCGCGCGGAAAGATTTGGGGCGACCAAAATCAACTCCGCAGGAAAACAAAAAAGCATTTATGGAGTTTTTAAAATAATGATAAGACAAGCGGTTATAATGGCAGGCGGTTTAGGCTCAAGGTTTGGCGGACGGACAAAAGCTATGCCAAAGGGATTTATTGAGATTGACGGAATTGCGATGGTGGAACGCTCGGTCCAGAAACTTATTGCCTCAGGCGTTGAAGAAATCATCATCGGAACCGGACACTGCCACGAATACTACGATGAGCTTGCAAAAAAATACCACTGCATCCGTACTGTCAGGAACGAAAACTACCAGAACACAAGCAGCATGGGAACGCTTGAAGTCTGCGCGCCGTTTGTAAAAGGCACCGCCTTTCTTTTGGAAAGCGACCTTGTATATGATTCAATCGGACTTTTTGTACTAAACAACGACAGCCGGAAAAACGTGATTCTTGCATCCGGAAAAACAAACAGCGAGGACGAAGTTTACCTTGAAACAGATGAAAACGGAGTTCTTAGCGGAGTAAGCAAAAACAAGGCTGAAATAAAAAATGTCGCTGGCGAGCTTGTAGGAATCTCTAAAGTTTCAAAAGAATTTCTGGACAAAATGGTGGATTTTTACGGCAAGACACGCGCGGAAAACGCAAAAATCGACTACGAGACAGTCTTTAAGAAAATTGCAAAGGACGACCCGATTTACGTCCGCAAGATTGAATATTATGCGTGGACAGAAATTGACGATGAGGCAATGCTTACACGCGCGAACACGCTGATTTATCCCCGCATCAAAGAAAACGAGGAGCTTAGAAAAGTCCAGCGCGAAATCCTGCTGAATCCGGGTCCTTCAACAACAACAGACAGCGTAAAATATGCGCAGGTTGTAGCGGACATCTGCCCGCGCGAGCCTGAATTTGGAAATCTTATGAAAAAAGTCTCAGAAGATTTGACATCTTTTGTGGCTTCCCCGGAAAAATACACAACCGTAATGTTCGGCTGCTCCGGAACAGGCGCAGACGAGGCGATGATTTCCAGCTGCGTTCCGCCAGACGGAAAACTTCTTGTGGTTGACAACGGTTCTTACGGCGCGCGCCTTGCAAAAATCGCGGGCGTATACGGAATTGAAACCGATGTATTCAAGTCTTCAACCTACGAGCCAATCGACCTTGAAGCCCTTGAAAACCAGATGAAGTCAAAAAAATACACGACTTTCGCAATCGTCTACCACGAAACCACAACAGGACTTTTAAATCCGCTTGAAAAAATCTGCCCGATGGCAAAAAAATACGGAATGACAACCGTCTGCGACATCGTAAGCGCGTACGCCGGAATGCCGGTTGACCTTGAAAAACTCCAGATTGATTTTGCGGCCGCAACATCCAACAAGCACATCGGCGGAATGGCAGGAATCGGTTTTGTAATCTGCAGAAAAGACGAGCTTTTAAAGCAAAAAGACTGGCCTATGCGAAACTATTACCTGAACCTTTTTGACCAGTACAAGTATTTTAAGGAAACAAAACAGACAAGATTCACGCCGCCGGTGCAGACATTCTACGCATTGCGACAGGCGATAACCGAAACAAAGCAGGAAACAATAGAAAAACGATTTGAACGCTTTACAGGATGCTGGAAAATCCTTGTGGACTCGCTAAAAGAAATCGGCCTGAAAATGCTTGTAAAAGAAGAAAACCAGTCGCATTTTATAACCGCAATCCTGATTCCAGAAACACCGGAATACAACTTTAACAAAATGCACGATTTTGCGCGCGAGCAGGGATTCACAATTTACCCGGGAAAACTCGGAAACATAGACACCTTTAGAATCGCCAACATGGGAGACATAAAACCCCAGGAAATGCAGCGGTTCACAGAAGTGCTAAAAGAATACATGAAATCGATTGGAGTGCGCTAAAAAGGGCGGACAACGACGTTCGCGTCTGCGCCGCTCACTACTCAGCAAAAGCCTAAAGTCTTTTGCTGACGCCAAACCAATATCATAAAAAGGGCGGACAACCGCCCTGCGGCCGCACTTCGTTGCGGCCTACCCACCGTGCGGGCTCAAACGCCGCCCTCAACGCCTGCTAAAACGTACAACGCCCACTAAAAAAATGCGTTAGGGATTGGAATGGTTGCGGAGCAAAAAAAATGCCGGTTAGAAATAACCGGTATTTTTTCGTAGGCAACCGCCGGAGCCATGGAAAGCCCGACCTGCCGCACGGCAGGGAACGCCCTGCAATTTTTTTTACTGTAAAATCGCTCCCTTGTCCGCGGAACTTACAAGTTTTGCGTAGCGGGCAAGGTATCCGGTTTTTACTTTTGGCTCCGGGGCAACCCATTTTGCCTTTCGGGCAGCAAGCTCCTCGTCGCTTACTTCAAGGTGGATTTTGTAGTTGTTTATATCAAGAGTGATTTTGTCGCCTTCCTGAACAAGCGCAATCGGACCGCCTACAGCCGCCTCCGGTGAACAATGTCCAAGGGACGCGCCTCTTGTAGCGCCGCTAAAACGTCCGTCTGTGATAAGAGCAACCTGCTTGTCCAGCCCCTGGCCTGCAAGAGCCGCAGTAACCGCAAGCATCTCGCGCATTCCAGGGCCGCCTTTAGGACCTTCGTAGCGGATTACAACAACATCGCCCGGCTTAATCTGGGATTTCTGAACGGCTTCCATCGCCTCGCTTTCATCGTTGAACACGCGCGCAGGACCTGTGTGAAGCATCAATTCTTTTGCGCACGCAGAACGTTTTACAACAGTTCCGTTCGGGGCAAGGTTTCCGAACAAAATCGCGATTCCGCCGTTGTCACTGAACGGATTTTCAATTGGACGAAGGATTTCTGGATTTCTGTTCTTTAAGCCCTTGATATTTTCCGCAATTGTTTTTCCAGTGGCAGTAATCAAAGATGTATTTATAAGATTCTTTTTTGCAAGTTCCGCAAGAACTGCCTGAACACCGCCCGCATCATCGAGCTCGCACATAAAAGTGTGTCCTGCAGGCGCAAGATGGCAAAGGTTCGGTGTTCTTTCAGAAATTGCGTTCACCTCGTGCAAGTCAATATCAATTCCAGCCTCATGCGCAATCGCAGGAACGTGAAGCATTGTATTAGAAGAGCAACCCAAAGCCATATCAGCGGTCAGAGCATTGCGGAAATTTTCAGCGGTCATCATCTGACGCGCGGTAATTCCCTTTTTGTACAGATTCATAACAGCCATACCAGCGTGCTTTGCAAGCGCGATTCGCTCACCTGTCACAGCAGGAATTGTTCCGTTTCCAGGAAGCCCAAGCCCCAGAACTTCAGTAAGGCAGTTCATTGAGTTCGCGGTGAACATTCCAGAGCAGGCACCGCAGCCCGGACAAGCGCGATGCTCCATCTCCTTAAGCTGCTCCTCAGTGATTTTTCCAACCGCAAGACCGCCTACAGCCTCAAACATATCAGTCAAAGAAAGATTTTTTCCGCTGTACGGATTCGACTTATCATTTCCCGCAAGATGTCCCGGCATCATCGGACCGCCAGAAACAAAAACAGTCGGCAAGTCAAGACGCGCGGCAGCCATAAGCATACCAGGAACAATCTTGTCGCAGTTAGGAATCATAACCAAAGCGTCAAACTGATGAGCTTTTGCAACACATTCAACACTGTCAGCAATAAGCTCGCGTGTTACAAGCGAATATTTCATCCCCTCGTGGCCCATAGCAATTCCGTCACAAACGCCAATCGCAGGAAATTCAATCGGAGTTCCGCCAGCCATTCTAACACCAGCCTTAACAGCCTCCGCAATCCGGTCAAGCTCAATATGCCCCGGAATAAGTTCATTTTTTGCGCAAATAACGCCAACCAGCGGCTGCTCCAGTTCCTCATCAGTATAACCAGAAGCATAAAACAACGAACGGTGCGGCGCACGTGCTACACCCTTACAAGCATTATCTGATTTTTTCATCTTAAACCCCAAAAAATAAATCAAAATTGTGCAGTTCCCTTCCGAAACCACCACAAAAAGGATAATGCAAAAACCTTATTTTGAGTAGTGAATCCTTTTCATTTTTTAATTTCCAGAAACGCAACACAAAAACCAGATTAATGAATTTTTTGCAAGATTTTTTTAATCTGGAGGGGAGAAGCCTCTCCCTACGCCGGAACCACCCGCCCTCTCGCGTACGCTCCGGACGAGTGTTTCCGCCTACCCACTCTCCTAAGGGGACACCCCTTAAAAACCGCGCGCAATCCAGTCGCTAAAATATTTTTGCGAGGAAATGCCTGAGCTTCACATTGTCGCCGCAGGCTCATTGCTGGGAGTCGCCTTGCGAAAAGAAGGAATTTCGTTTCCTGTGGGAAAAGTAGACAGAATTGAAATGTTCCCCATGAATTTTGAAGAATTCGTAACCGCAGACGGCGGAGAAAAATATATAGAAG
>CAVGBY010000015.1:0-2742 GCA_963627355.1 uncultured Prevotella sp.
GTCTTTCATGGACTCTAGGATGAGGAATCATCAGAACAGGCGGCTCGTTCACCACAAGTCCGCCGAATTCTTCTATATCAATATCCAATGGACGCGGACCAAAACGGATTTCATTCTCGCGGTCCCGGCCATATTTTTTTTCTATCTCGTGAATTTTCTTAAGCAAAGCGAAAGGGGTTGCCGAATCCCCGACAAATCCTTTCGCCGCCATGTTGAAAAAATTCTCCTGGTTTTCCACATACATCGGTTTTGATTCATAAATACAGGAGAATACCGGAGAGCGCAGAACCTTAGACAAGTCTCTGCAGGCCGAGGCAAGAAGCTCGACCGACTTTTTTCCATGAAAATTTGTATTTGAACCAAGACCGAGTAAGACTGTTTTCAATTAGAACAAACCTTCCTGCACAGGAATATCTGTCTTTGCAGAATCATCAGCTTTCTCTTCAGATTTCTTTGCAGACTTTTTCTTTTCATCCTTATCTTTTTTTACAGGATTTCCGTCCTTGTCTTTGATTACAAGATTCGGGAAAAGCTGTCCGCGCAAAGTATCTTCCAGCATCTCCGCAAATTCAGGATTGTTCTCAACAAACGCAACCGCATTCTCATGTCCTTGTCCGACTTTTATATCACCTTTTGTGAACCAGGCTCCTTTCTTGTCCACAAGTCCATGCTTTACGGCAGAATCCAGCAAAGAAGCAAAACGGTTAATACCTTTTCCGAAATAAATATCGAGCTCAACTTTTCTGAACGGCGGCGCGACTTTATTTTTTACAACCTTGACACGAACCCTGTTTCCAATTGCATCCTCATCGCCCTTTCCGTCAATAGTTTCAACACGACGAATTTCGAGCCGCACAGAAGAATAGAATTTCAGCGCGTTTCCACCTGTTGTTGTCTCAGGATTTCCGAACATCACACCAATCTTCATTCGAATCTGATTGATAAAAATCACAATGCACTTGCTTTTTCCCACAATCGCTGTAAGTTTTCGCAAAGCCTGGCTCATAAGTCGCGCCTGCAATCCCATAACGGAATCACCCATTTCACCCTCGATTTCTTTCTGAGGTGTCAACGCCGCGACAGAGTCAATTACAATAATATCAACCGCCCCGGAACGCACAAGATTCTCTGTAATCTCCAGAGCCTGCTCACCGCAATCAGGCTGAGAAACCCACAAGTTATCAATGTCTACACCAAGATTTTTTGCATAAACCGGATCAAGCGCGTGCTCAGCATCAACGAAAGCCGCGATTCCGCCAAGTTTCTGAGCCTCGGCAATCGCGTGCAGCGCCAATGTTGTTTTTCCCGAAGATTCAGGTCCATACATCTCAATAATTCGTCCCTTAGGGTATCCGCCAATACCAAGAGCCTCATCCAGCAGAATAGAACCAGAAGGAATGACTTCTATACCTTCCATGTTATTCTGCGCGCCAAGCCTCATCAAAGAATTCTGACCATACTGCTTTTCAATCTGCAGCCGGGCCGCCTCAAGGGCTTTTAGTTTTTCTGACATATCTTTAGTTTCTGCCATATCGCCTCCAATACCTCCCACTGAATTTATAGACGATTTTTTTTATAAAATGAAATAAATCACAAAAAAATATTCAAAATTTACTGATTTTTTATGCTCTGATAAACTGATTTACCCGAAAGAGCCAGTTTTCCATTCTCAGAAGTTATTTTTGCAAGCACCGTAACAGGCTTGTCATTTTCAAGTTTAGGCGAAACAGAAAATCTTAACGGAACAATTCCGTCAACTTTCTCCATTTTTTCATAACCAACCAGCAAATCACAAAAGAATGAGGAATCATCCTGAACAACGTTGGAAATTCTGCCGGACCAGGAAACCCAGCAGTCAAGATAGAGCGCAGGCTCTTTTTCAACAGACGAATACTCCGGGACATCCCTTATCGTGTCAAAAGACGGCGGCTCAAGATACGACATAAGAAGGGTAGCCTTTCTTTTTACCGCAAGAGAAGCATTTGAATTCAAGATTCTGTTTATCTCAATCTGCGCCATATTATCCCTGTAATTCTGAAAATACCCCTGAGCCTTCTCGTAACATTCATTTATCTGCGAGGAAGAAAGAATATACGCAAAAGAACCGCTGGACAAGTCTGTTTCCTGAATGTTTTTCCGCTCATCAACAGAAAGCACAAGAGCGCTTAAATCCGCGCGGATTCCTTTTTCAGGGCGGGAAACAGGCATAACCCGGACTGCGACAAGAATTCCAAGCGCGCAGGCCAAAACAGGAACAAGAATTCCTGCAATTTTATACGGATTCACCCCGAGCGGCGGGTAAAACTGCTCAATATCGCCTGTGTCAACCCACCTGCAGATTGTTGAATAATCGCCTTTTGTGCGGATAAATTCCATCGCGCTCTGCGCAATTTTGTTTCCCGGCTCGTAATCAAGGACATCAAGATAATACTGAAGGGCCCGGTCGGTGTTTCCCCTTCTAAGAAAAATAGCCGCCTGACCTAGCAGAAGCGTTGTGTCCGTTATTTTTATTTTTCTTGCCCTCTGAAAATACGTCGAGGCCGTTCCTGTATCGCCAACATAAAGGCAGGAAATGGCAAAAAGAAGATAATATTCAAAATTATCCTCATAAATTTCCGCCCGGCTTTGAAGAATTTTTATCGCTTTATCAAACTGCCGCCGTTTCATCATCTTTTTTGCGGCGGCAAGAACATCAAGGGCCATTTTTTTACTGCTCCAACAGTTTTATCGCTTTATCAAGCT
>CAVGBY010000015.1:2752-28881 GCA_963627355.1 uncultured Prevotella sp.
ATCAAGCTCATCGTTCAGCCTTAAAAGCTCTTCCTGGTCAACATCTTCTCCGTTTTCCCGAAGGCTTTGGATTTTATCGATAAGATTCTGGATATATTCAGAATCGTAGGCAAAAGATTTTGTTCCATCAGAATTTTCCGCCTTAGTCAAGTCAGAATTCTTTCCGTCCGGTTCTGTTTTTTCCCCGGAATTCCCCGGAGCAGAAGAATCATACGAAGGTCTGAAATCATTAAAGCCGAGCTTGTCTTCTATCATCTTTTTTAAATTTGAAAGCTGATATGTATGGTTTTCAGGATTTTTCCACGCATCGCTCACAACACGGTACGCCTCGTTGTATTTTTGGGCGGCATACAGCTCAGATGCCCTTGCGTAAACGTCATCCGCCCCATTTGTTCCGTCATAAGAAGCGGAGATACCGGAACTTTTTCCAAGACTTTCGACATATTTATACCCGTCAAGAGGAAGCCCGTCGGCAGAAACCGCAATATAATAGGAAACCTCAAACTGCTCCTCCGGCTCAAGCTGAGCGCCTTCCCAGTTTATACAGAGCGCGGAGTTATTGTACGAAAGAACAGAGTCAAATGTACGCGAAGAAATCACCTGCGGAACCCATTTCTGCATTGCGAGCAAATCCTTGTTGCTTAACGAAACAACTTCCGGCGGTCTTATTCCGCCTCCGTTAAAAATAAACTGGATTCCAGCCTTTGAATTTGAGCTTGAGATCCATTTTACCTTATCAAACCGTCTATACTGGCGCTCGCTGTTTACCGCAATTTCCTCGCCCGTTGAAAAATGAGGCCCAAGATGCTCGCCAAGAACCGTATCAAAAATTTCCTTTATGGAAAATTTCATTGAACGTTTTCCACGGTTCACGACAGACAAAGAAACTTTTATCACATCAGAAGAAATCTTCTTTTTAGACAGGACGTTTTCCGGCACATTCTCAAAGGAAAGAAGAACACGCGCGACATCTGGAACAACATACACCATCTGAACGCCGTTTTGTGTTTTTCGCGCGCCAATCACAATCCCGATATTGTTTGTAAGTTTATATTCCTTTTTTCCAGCAAGAAGCGAAATAAAGGATGAGGTAAATTCATCGTAGCCGGCAAGAAGCGGAATCTGGGAACCGTTTTCGCCCAGCGCATAAATCTGAAAACTTCCGACCGCGCCTTTTGCAAGATATTTTACTTTTCCAACGCTTTTTTCAACAGTCCTGGACTTAAAAGTTTCCTCCACCGCAGATGCGGCTGAATCAGACGATTCCGAAGAAGAAGCGCCTTCCGTGCCGGAACTGAAAATCGCCGGCGACGCTGTAGATTCCGCAAGTGCCTTTGCCTTTTTTGATTTTGAGGCGGCATAAGACGGAACTGCAAATCCGCCGATTAAACTGAACGCAGCAAGAGCCGCAAAAAGATTTTTATTCACATTTTTCATTCTGCATTCTCCGGATTTGATGTTGAATTCTTGCCGTCAAGGAGTTCCTGTGCCTGCAAAGCCTTTCTTTTCAGCTCAAGGATAAATTCATTCCCCTGACTTTTTGCTCCACCGCCTAAAGCCCTCTGCTCATCAAGGCTTGTCTTAAGGCTTGAATTTTCTTCTGTAAGCTCCTGGACTTTTTTTTCAAGCTCAGAAACATTTTTCTGCAGATCAAGGATTCTTCGCCTTACCTCTCCGGAATTTTCCGCGCCGGCATATTTTAACTGGCGCTCATACTCTTCTTTTGCCGCAAGATATTCTTCTCCGGTTTCCTTTAAGAGATAAAGAAGTTTTTCCTCCCTGAAGCTCTGGGCTATTGTGTCTATCCTAAAACGCGCGGCAGGTGCCTTGGCATCATCCGGGTAACCGTTCACAACTGTTTCGTAAAGCACCTTTGCCTCGTCGTAGTTGTATCCGGCAAAAAATGACTCCGCAATCCAATAAAGCGCGGAGGCGTACATCTCGTGGTCACTGTACTGATGGCAAAAATCGCTTAGGACAAGAATTGAATTTTCATATTCGCCCATAAAGAAAAGAGCGCGTCCCTTGTGGTACAGGACATAGGAAGTATATGGACTTCCTGTAAAATTTCTTAGGTAAACCTCGCAGTCCTGAAAAGCATTCTTATACTCGCCGGCATACATTTCAGCCGCAATCAGCATATACCATGTTTCCGCATTGTTATTCTCATCATAGGAAACAGCCTTTCTTAACTGGAAGATTGCAGACATCCACTCTCCCGAGCCAAACGCCTTTGCCCCCTGGACAAACGCCCCGGAAGCGACTCCAGAACCGGAAACCTGCGCATAGACCGGCGAGAAAAACGCCGTAACCAAAAAAAGCGAGGCAAGAAGATTTTTATTTTTTGTCTTTCTACAAAAACTGAACATAAACTAGTTCTCCCATTTTAACTGACCGTTAAAGAAAGCCGAGCCAGAAACAATAATATCCGCGCCGGCAGACGCCACATCCTGCAAAGTGTCCGCGTTCACACCGCCGTCAACAGAAATCTTAAAGTAAAGACCAAGCTCATCACGGATTTTAACAAGCTCGCTGATTTTTTTTACGCATGAAGGAATAAGCTTCTGGCCGCCAAACCCGGGATTTACAGTCATCACAAGAACAATATCGACATATTCAAGCAATTCTTTTATCGCCATGACAGGCGTTGAAGGAACAATTGAAATTCCTGCCTTTTTGCCCAGACCGTGGATTTTCTGCGCAAGCCGGTGCGAATGAACGCAAGCCTCGTGGTGGAACGTAATCCAGTCCGCGCCGGAGTCCGCAAAAGATTCAACCTGCTCCTCCGGATGCTCAACCATAAGATGGACATCAAAAGGCAGTGATGAATATTTTCTAAGGCATTTTACAACCGGCTGCCCGTAAGAAATCTGCGGCACAAAACGTCCGTCCATAACATCAATATGGACAGCAGAACCGCCGTTTTTTTCCACAAGTCCAAGAGCATTTTTTAAGTCAGCCAAATCCGCACTAAGCAAAGACGGCGCAAGAATCGCATTTTTCATTGTATACTATAATAGCACACAGTTAAAAATCTGACAACAAACCAAAACCCGGCGGACGCACGCATTTTTATGCGCCGTGGTGGAACGGTTTTGCCGGCACTGGCGGCAAAAGGATTTAAGGAATGGGCAGAAAAAAACAGCGTGCGGTGGGCGGATATTACCTTAAAGCCTGAACCAGCCACCGCCCCCGCCCCGATTTTACCGGTGCCCATTTCTTAAAGACCGAGCGTGAGCGGGCCGTGGAAGCGCGGTTTTCTGAAAAAATTACGCGTGCCGGGGAATTTGCCGCGGAAAGGAATCTTAGCGCAGATACAAAAAAAATAAAAATTCCGCAAAATATCTCTTGACAGATAATCGTTTTGCCTGTATAAACTATAGCCCATTTTTAGTAAAAATTCATATTTTAATTGACTAAATTTCCCAATCTGATATAATAGAACTTACCGCTTATGGATATTCAAACTGAAAGAGGATTAAAAGAAGCATTCACCTTTCTTGAAGCCGGAAATCCCGAAGAGGCCAGTAAAATCATACAGAACAGTTTTCTTTACGATTCCGTCTGTCAGGAGCTGGTTTTTACCTCTAACTGCTGCAACCGCTGGATTGACTACATAAGAAATGTGATGTTCCAGGAAGATCCTATGGAGCGCGGAGAATCGCTTCTTGCTGAATGGAAAAATTTTCTTTGCTATGTAAATGCTCAGGAATTTGTTTATCAGCCGACAGTTTACGCTATCTGCCGTGGTGTCTTTTCGCTTGCGCTGCAGAGTTTCAACCGTCTTCTGAACGAGAAAGACCCTGTGATAAAGGCGGATGTCCTTAGAAAAACAGGGCTTTGCTACAAGAAACTGGGCGAATTTGAGAACGCGAAGATGTGCCTTACGCAGGCTAACACGCTTCATCAGGGGCAGGCCGCGGTTCTTGCGGACTTTGCGGACTGCTATGCCTTGTGTGGAGAGGACAAGTACGCGAAGGTTCTTTTTAGGGAAGCCTTTTTTATTGACCCTAAAAAAATTGACCTTGAGTATCTGGATTCGCCGCTGATAAATAATCTTGCGGAAAAAACAAGGGAGCAAGGTTACACAGGGGAGATTCTGAACGCATGGATTCCGGTCTACGGCGTGCTGTGGGGAGTTTTTTCCATACGGAGAAATCTTAAGCCGCAGGAAGTCGCAAGGCTAAGGCAGGAAATTTATGCCATGGAAAACGAGCACAAGGATCCGTCGAGGGATTCCGAGTTTCTGGTTCCACGGCTGATAAATAAATATTTTTGGCTTATTGATTACTGCCAGACTGTCAACGACACAAGGCTTATCAATGAGATTTTATTGAAAATAAAAATTCTGGATACTGAGATATACAAAATGTATGTGAAGTAACAGGAATGGCAAGAGTTTATTACAAGGGCAGTCTTAAATCAGACTTAAAGATTGGCCTTAAATAAAAAAAAGGGGTTTTTTATGGCAGAACTTATCAATTCCGTACAGGAAATGCTCAAGGAAGAAACTTGGACACGCGCCGCGATTTCAAATTACACAAAAGAGAAACTTGTGGAACTTTCAGGAATAATTGAAAAAGCGCGTGCGGAAGGCTGTCTTTCCGAACTCAAGGAAATTTGCGATGAGCAGCTTTCTCATTCCCGCGAAAGCATTATTGCCCTTTACATTTCCGGAATGATTTCTTTGAAGGAAGGAATTCTTGACGAATCCTCGTTGCGTGAACTTGTAGACATCTTCCAGAAAAATCACAAGGAAAATGTTGTTGAATACATCTGCCAGACAATCATAGAAGAAGACGAGAACAATATTTTTGCGCTAAGAACCCTTGCGGAGGCGTACCGCGCGGAAAACAAGGACGAGGTCTGGGATTTCTACAAAAAAATCGTAAAACTCGACTTTGAGGAAGCGGACCTTGCAAAAGCCTTGGGAGAGCACTTTGAGGCGGCGGACGCGGAAACTGCTGTGGAATACTACAAAAAGGCAATTCTTAGATACACAAATGCGAAAAATATCAACGCAATCAAAGAGTTATGGACAAAGCTGATTGAGCTTATCCCGGAGGAGGTTGATTTCTTCCAGCTTGTAAAACGAAAGATTTCTAAGACTCTTGGCGAGGACAAGACTGCTGTTCTGCTTCAGGAGCTTTACACAAAATACAAGACAATGGCCCCGAATGAGCCAAAATTCTGGGACATCGCAATCGGTCTTCTTAAGGAAATTCTCCACATAGACAACAATGATGTATGGGCGCGCCGCGAGCTTGTTGACTGCTACAAGAATAAATACGAAGGACACAGCCATCTTGATGACTACATCCGCTCTTCTGACCTGACAGCAAACTACAGAAACGTTTTTGAGGCGATAAACGATTTTGAAAAGCACATCGCATTTGACGAGAAAAGCTACGTTTTCCACAAGTCCTGGGGTGTAGGCCAGATTGGTAAAGTGAACGATGACAAGCTTTTTATCTGGTTCGGAAAAACCGCTCCATCCAAGAAAGACCCTAACAAAAAGACAAAGGTTTATGACACAATGTCCCTGAAAATGGCTGTAAGCGCTCTTACTCCGCTTGCAAACGACCACATCTGGGTTCTTAAGGCTAAAAAGGCTGTTGAAGTCCTGAATGAGGACGGAACTCCTGTTCTGGACGGAAAAACCGGAAAAATCCTTACTGTTCCTTTAAAAGAAAAAGTAAAGGACGACAAGGCATGGACTTTAAAGACAATCATCAGGAGTTTTGGAAACAACTGCGACTTTAAGAAAATCAAGGCGGAGCTTGTTCCTTCTGTTCTTACACCGGGTGAATGGACTTCATGGAATTCCTCTGCAAAACGGATTCTTGAGACAGACTCTTCTTTCGGCGTGAATCCAAACGATATTTCACAGTACACAATTGTAAACGATATTACTCCTGAGCAGAAACTTGCAAACGAGTTCAAGGCCCAGAAGCAGTTCTTTGCAAGAATCGATATTCTTATGAAATATGTGAACAAAGAGGAGACAGACAAGTCAAATGACCTGTTCGCCGAGATGTTCAATTATTTTGTAGCCTACGTAAAGACTCTTGAGTCAGAGGATATGTTCCCTAAAGTGAACGAGCAGATTCTTGCGTCTTATCTTGTAGTCCAGAATGTTTCTGCGCAGATTAAGACAATCGCATACAAGCCGTCTGTCACTTTCCAGGAGATTTACTCAAAGATTGAAGACCCGCGCGAAATGTACCTTATCCTGAAAGACACAAAGAACACAAGTCTGCGCCACGACTTCCTTGCGAATATCAAGATGCTTCCAACCTGGGCTGATGAATATATCCGCCTGTTCCCTACTGTTCTTTCCGGAGAAATGATTACATATCTTTTGAACAACGGACAGGAAGAGAAGCTCCAGAATCTTGCTGTTACGGCTTTTGAAAACTGCCGCGACTACAGGAATGCCGTTCTTTATTTCTTTAAGGAATGTCAGGATGCTGAATGGTTCAAAAAGGCGGGTATTCCTTATGAACGCCAGATTATCGCGCTTGTACAGCTGATTCAGCTTGCATACCGCGAAATCAACAACCACGTAAATTCAACAGAAAACAAGAAGATTATCGACAATGCCACAAATCTTCTGTTCGGAAAAGACAGGCTGTTTGAATATATGTTCTCTAACGATGAGGAAACGGTTAAACGCATCTACACATTGATTGACGATGTTGAGGGAATGGAGCCAAGCTGCAAGGCTCTTATGAGAAACAAGATTCTTGAAAAATATCCGGACTTTAAGTTCCATGTTACAGAGGAAAAATCTTCCGCGCCAAAAGGAATGCTTGTTACAAGCGCAAAACTTGAAGAAAAGAAAGCGTTGCTCGAAGACCTTCAGACTGTACAGATTCCGCAGAATGCCGCTGAAATCGATGAGGCTCGCGCAAAGGGCGACTTGAAGGAAAATGCTGAATACAAGGCCGCAAAAGAGCACCAGCATTACCTTAACACTCAGGTTGCAAAACTTACTTCTGAGCTTAACCGCGCGGTTATCTTTGACCCTACAACAATCACAACCGCGATTGTTTCTTTTGCGACTGTTGTTACTTTGCACAACAACAAGGAAGACAAAGATGAAACTTACACAGTTCTTGGACCGTGGGAATCTGACCCGGACAACGGAATCATCTCTTACATGGCTCCGTTCGGAAACGCAATCATGAATGCAAAATCCGGCGAGAACCTTAAGTTCAACATCAATGAATACAGCTACGACTACACAGTAAAAGCAATCAAGGCCGCAAAAATCTAACGGTCAGCATAAAAAGCAAAATCCCCCGGTTCTGGAGAAAATCTTCAAAACCGGGGGATTTTTATTTTAACATTCAAAAAGTCTGTTCAAGCAAAAATGGGTTTTCTATTCAACCTGACCTACAAAATACTTTTTCTTTCCGCGGCGGATAATCAGAATCTGACCTTCTATCGCCATTGATTTTGTAATCATCGCGTTTTCGTCTGTAAAGACTTCGCCATTTACATAGACAGCTTTTGCCCCGATAAATTCCCTTGCCTCGCGCCTTGACTGGGCAATCTTGTTGTTCACAAGAAGGTCAATCAGCGGCTCGTCTTTTTCAAACTTGAATGAAGGAACTGATTTCATTCCTGACATAATGTCTTTTGCGGAAAGCCCCGTAAAGTCCCCGGCAAAAAGTTTCTGGCTTACGTTTACAGCGTTGTCAGCCTCCTCTTTTCCGTGGATGTCCTTTACAACCTCCCATGCAAGCGTTTTCTGCGCGACTCTTGTTTCCGGGTGAGCCTGCTGCTCGGCATAAATTTCCTCAATCTTCTCTTTTGAAAGGAATGTGAAAACCTTAAGGTACTCAAGAACTTTTGAGTCATCAGTGTTGATAAGATACTGATAGATTTCGTATGCAGAAGTCTTATTTTTATCAAGCCAGAGCGCGTTTCCCTCTGATTTTCCGAATTTTTTTCCTGTTGAGTCAAGAATAAGCGGCATTGTAAAAGCGTATGCTGTCTTATCGAGCATTTTGCGGATTAAGTCAACGCCTGTCGTGATGTTTCCCCATTGGTCGCTTCCGGCAACTTCCATAATACAGTTTTTTTCCTGATACAGATGCACAAAATCATAGCCCTGCATGAGCATATAAGAAAATTCCGCGTAAGTGATTCCGTTTTCAAGGCGGCGCTGGATAATATCCTTGCCAAGCATATAATTAACGTTGATATATTTACCGATGTCGCGCAAAAAATTCAAAAATGAATAATCTTTCAGCCAATCATAGTTGTCAACAAGCTCCGCATTTGGAACAAGCCTAGAAACCTGCGAACGGATTCCTTCAATATTATGGTTTACCGCTTCCTCAGAAATAATCTCGCGCTCCGCTGTCGGGCGTGGATCGCCAATCCTTCCGGTAGCGCCACCGCAAAGAAGAACCGCATGATGACCTGCATTTGTAAGACGCTTTGCCATGCACAAGGAAGAATAATGACCAAGATGAAGACTATCGGCAGTAGGGTCAGTTCCCCAATAAAAGCTGAACGGTTTTCCGTCCAGAACTTTCTGCAGCTCGCTTTCTTCACCGGCAACATCTTTAATAAGGCCGCGCCATTTCAGATCTTCAAACAATGACATATTTCCATTCCTATATAGTTTTTTTTGATAATAAAGTATAATCGTTTACAGAAAATTATGAAAGACGCAAATATGAAAAGAAATTTTATTTTTACGCTGTGTTTTTTGATTTTCGGAGCAAACGTTTTTGCAATGGGAATCGGACCGCAGATTGACTTTACAACCGGGGCAGATGAAGGCAATGCAATTTTTCAGGCTGGAATTTCATGCTCAATAAAAAACGACAATTTTCCGCTGGTTATTTCGGTGGCGACTGACTACAATTTTTCTGAAAATTCGTTCAATGCGTCCGTTACAGGCGATTACTGGCTTTTGAATCCGATGGTCGGCGATTACTGCTCATTTTTTGCAGGGCCTGGAGCGTACGCTGGCGGAACTTTTTTTGATGACAAGGCATTTTTCTGCGCCGCGCCTCGACTTGTGCTTGGATTCAGCTGGATTTTTTACGACGGATTTCTTGAATATTTTGCGCAGGCCGCAGTTCAACCTGAATGGAAAATCGGTGAAAACTGCGGGTTTAGCCTGAAAATTCCGTGCAATGCCGGAATCAGACTGTATTTTTAAAAAAGCTCAACTTTGAACGAGCCGTTTCCGTCTTTTCCAAGCAAGCCTGAAAGGAACGGCAGAACCGCCTCAAGATGTTCTTTTAGCCCCCAGCAAGGCTGAAGCGCAAAAATCCCGCTTCCGTAAAGACGGGGCTTTTCACTTCCGATAGAATTTTCCAGAGTTGTTTCAATATGGCTGTCCTCTGTGTCAACCAGAAGCTGGGCATCAAGAATTTCTGTGTGGCTGTCGCGATTTTTTGCGGCCGAAAGAATAAACTGCTTCATATTTTCAATTTCTTCAGATTTGTTTGCCAAAAGCGGATACCAAAGAAGAATTGTGGCCGCGTTCCATTTTTTGTGTGCCCCGGAAAGGAGTTCGGCGGCGTTGGTGTAATCAGATTTTTCCTCGTAGCTTGGGTCGCAGAGAATCACACCGCGCTTTAATGCAGGCGGAATATTTTTTTTCAGGATGTTCCAGCCGGAATCATTTAAAATATTCACAAAACATGACGGACTTAAGAATTCAACATTTTTTTTAAGAGATTCAAATTCTGTCCTGTGAAGTTCCGTTAGATTTATGAACGTGCCTTTTTTTGAAAGAGAAATCTCGAACGCAGGGCTTCCCGGGTAAAATCCTTTTTTTAGGGATTTTTCCACAAAATCAATGTAATGGAAAAGCTCCGCCGGAATTGCCGATGGATTTTTGCTATGCTCAGAAAGAAGCTTTTCAATTCCAAGTTTTGCCTCGCCGGTTTTAAGCGCATTTTCGTTTTTTAAATTATAAAGTCCGGAACCTGCGTGCGTGTCAAAAAATGAATACGGTTTTTCCTTTTTGTTCAGATACTCAAGGACATAAAGCAGTGTCACGTGCTTTAAAATGTCAGCATGGTTTCCCGCATGAAAACTGTGCAAATACGAAAGCATTTTTTCTCCAGAATTTATTTTAACCTGTCGATTTCTTCCAGCCAGACTGCGGCGCTTGCATCGCTTGGCATACGCCAGTCACCACGAGGCGAAAGATTTACGGTTCCGACCTTTGCGCCGTCCGGCATACAGCTTCGTTTAAACTGCTGGCTGAAAAATCTTCTGTAAAAAATTCTGAGCCATTTCAGCTTAAAATCGTGCGTATACGGAAGCCCGGAATTGTCCGCAAGATACAGAATTTTTGCAGGACTGAACCCAAATCGCAGAAGATAATAGAGAAAAAAGTCGTGAAGTTCGTATGGACCGACCAGCTCTTCTGTCTTCTGCGCGATATTTCCGTCTTTCGGGGGCAGAAGCTCAGGACTTACAGGCGTTTCAAGAATATCTTTTAGGACTGCGGAAAGAGGCTCGTCTTTTGAGTCATCCGCAAACCATTCAACAAGAAAACGGACCAAAGTTTTTGGAACAGAAGAATTTACACCGTACATACTCATCTGGTCACCGTTGTAAGTACACCAGCCAAGCGCAAGCTCGCTCAAATCGCCTGTTCCGATTACAATTCCGTTTGTCTTGTTCGCAATATCCATAAGAACCTGGGTTCGCTCGCGCGCCTGGGAATTTTCGTAGGTTATGTCGTGGACATCCTCGTTCTGGCCAATATCCTTAAAATGCTGTCGAACCGCCTCCGCCACCGGAATTTCAATCAAAGCCGCGCCGCATTTTTCCGCAAGAACGCAGGCATTTTTATAAGTCCTGTCGGTTGTTCCAAAGCAAGGCATTGTAACCGCCTTTATTCCATCACGGCTTATTCCGCAAAGGTCAAAGGCACGGCACGTTACAAGCAGGGCAAGAGTTGAGTCGAGTCCGCCAGAAAGCCCGATTACGCAGGAAGAGCAATGAATATGACGCAGACGTTTTGCAAGTCCTTCCGCCTGAAGCTGAATTACAGCAGAGCAGCGTTCCGCCCGCTCAATTTTTCCGCTTGGAACAAAAGGATGGGAATCAATAAACCGTTTTAAAGCTTTTTCCCGTGGCATTTTCTGTTTCAGCTCAACAGATATTCTTCGGTATTTAGGATTTCCGTTTTTTTCCGCGCACTGGGCAAAAGTCACCGCCTTTCTTCGTTCCTGCAAGAGCCGCTCAAGGTCAATGTCCGCATAAAGAATTTCGTTCTTAAAAAGTTCTGACTCCGCAAGAACAGAGCCGTTTTCCGCAATCAGAGAATGACCAGAAAAAACCAGATCCTGCGTTGACTCGCCGCAACCGGCATTCGCATACAGATAGGCAGAAACCGTGTGTGCCGACTGCATTTTTACAAGATTTTTACGGTACTCGGCCTTACCAATGATTTCGTTCGAGCCGCTTAAATTCGCAATCACCGTCGCCCCGGAAAGAGCCTGACCTGAAGAAGGCGGAAGCGGAACCCACAAATCCTCGCAGAGTTCCACGCCCAGGACAAAACCGGAGCCGCATGAGTCCTCAATTAAAATATCTGTACCAAAAGGAATATCCGGATTTTTCTCAGAAACAAAGACTGTCTTAGGAAGTTTTTCTGACGCGGGAGAGAACCAGCGCCTTTCGTAAAATTCACTGTAATTCGGAATGAAAGTTTTTGGAACAAGCGCGAGAATCTTTCCTTTGTGTAAAATTGCCGCGCAGTTGTACAATGCGTCTTCAACAGCAAGCGGAAGCCCGACTAAAATCATACAATCATATGATGAGGTTTTTTTTGCAATGCGTTCAAGATTTTCTATGGCAGAAAGCTGAAGTCTGCGCTGAAGGAATAAATCTCCGCAAGTATAGCCTGTTATGCAAAGTTCCGGAAAAACCAGAAGCCTTGCATCCAACTCGCAGGCGGAACGAACTGAATCAATAATTTTATCCGCATTAAAATTGCAATCCGCAACAACCAAATCTGGCGAGGCACAAGCCGCCCTAAAAAAACCGTAACTCATGCAGAAAGTCTATCATTTTTTTTACTTAGTTTCACCAGTTTTTACAGGTGGAGTCGATTCTTTTTTCACTTTGCAGAAATATCCGCCGTCCTCAAGGTAGCGTCTGCGTGTCATTATCAGTCCAATAAGCTCCTGATACATATTAAAATCAATCTCAAGGGCCATCGGCAGCAGGAAAAATTCAGTTTCATCGCAGTAACGCTCAATAAATTTCGGGTCTGTAACGTAACCAAGCGAAATCATATTTGAAATTCTGTCCGCGCATTTTAAAATCTTCGCACGCTGACTTCCTGTGTCAAGAATCCGTTTAAGGAACTGGCGTTTGTCCTCATCCTCGCGGCGCGTAACTTCCAGAACAAGCTCCAGAACCTGCTGCCCCTCATCGTCCGCATTGACTATAAGATTTTTGTCAAATCCGGGAATATCCTCAACTGTGTCGTGTATTATGGAAGCTTTTAGCAGAACCGAATCAATGTAGCCGTAATCAATAAGAATCGCCAAAGTATCCATCTGATGACGGAACATATTTCCGCCGGCATGGCGGGCTTTTCCAATAAGTCCCGTGGCCAGCTGCATAAAAGGGGCAAGATGCATATCGCTCAGTTTCTGCATTTCACTAGTTTTCATATTCTGTGAACGTTCAATCTTCATCTCATACTTAGCTTTTTTCATGCACTTGCTCCTTCTATTTTTTATCTCAATCTGTTTTTATATAAATCTGATTAAAGACTTTTTAAATATGAACGAAGCTTTTCGATTGCCCTAAGACTTTCATTCATCCTGTCGCGTTCCTGCTGAACAATCTCCGGTTTCGCGTGCTGGGCAAAACTTCCGTTCAACTTTGCCTCGCTGCGGCGGACATACTCAGACTCGGTGTCTATCTGCTTCTGGAATCTTGTTTTTAAAGATTCCTTGTCGATATTCTCGTCAACAATTATAAATGCCTCAAATCCTGTTCCTACAGCGCCAATCGCTTTTTCAGGTTTTGAAGAAACAAATTCTGTCTTTGAAGCGCCGACCAGAAGCTCAATCATATCAACCTTTTCTTTTGTAACTTCCGCAGGTGAGCCTGGTGTCACAAGAATCGCAATATGAATTTTGCTGGCCGGGTCAAGACCACATTCCACACGCAAAGCGCGGACTTTTCCGATAAGATCCTTTAGAACATCAAAGCGGGCTGTAACATCCTTATTTTCTCGTTCCGCAGAATATTCAGGGTACGGCGCATTTATAATCATTCCTGTATATTCAGAATTAGAAACAATCTTGTTGTTACCGGCCTCTTTTCTGGCCGCGACAATCTCCTGAACAGGAAGCTTTGAATAAATTTCTTCTGTCACAAACGGCAGATAAGGATGCAGAAGTCTTAGACTTTCCTCAAGAAGATTCAGAAGCACAGAAGCCTGACGGTCTTTTTCCGCATTGTCTCCGTTCTTGAATGAAAGCTTAGAAGCCTCAACGTACCAGTCGCAGAATTCGTTCCAGAAATATTCCATTATCGCGCTTGCGGCGTCATTGTAGCGGTAAGACTCAAGAGCCTCGCGCGCATTTCTGGCGGCTTTATCAAGGCAGGAATAAATCCACACGTCAAGTTCGGTAAGGTCTGAATCTTTTACAGGAACAATATTTCTTCCGTCAAGGTTACCTAAAAGATAGCGGCTGGCGTTCCAGACTTTGTTGCAGAAACGCGAACCAAGCTTAAACGAATCCTTGTCAATAAGAATATCCTGCCCCTGCGCGCACATAAATGCAAGAGTGAATTTCAACGCGTCTGAACCGTAAATGTCGATAATTTCCAGCGGGTCAATTCCGTTGCCCAGCGACTTTGACATTTTCCGTCCCTGCTTGTCGCGCACAAGACCGTGGATATAAATATCGTGGAACGGAACTTTTCCTGTAAATTCAAGGGAAGCCATAATCATTCGGCTTACCCAGAAGAAGATAATATCGTAGGCAGTAACCAACGCGGAAGTCGGGAAGAAATTCTTAAAATCCTCAGTCTGCTCCGGCCAGCCAAGCGTAGAGAACGGCCAAAGCCAGGAAGAAAACCATGTGTCAAGAACATCCGGGTCCTGCTGAAGTTTTTCTTTTGCGGCATGGCACTTAGGACATTCACAAGGGTCTGCGCGGCTTACAATAGTTTCTCCGCAAGCCTGGCAGTACCATACAGGAATTCTGTGTCCCCACCAGAGCTGGCGCGAAATACACCAGTCACGGATTGTAGTAAGCCAATGCTCATAAGTGTTCTCCCATTTTTTAGGGAAGAACTGAATTTCGCCGTCTTTCCATGCCTTTAGCGCTTTGTCCGCAAGCGGCTGCATTTTTACAAACCACTGGTAAGAAAGATAAGGCTCAACAACTGTATTACAGCGGTAACAATGCCCTACAGAATGGGTGATTTTTTCCTCGCCCTTAAAGAGTCCCGCGTCCGTCAAATCCTGCAGGATAACAGCACGCGCCTTTTCGCAGGTAAGTCCGCGGTATTTTTCAGGGCAATTTTCGTTCAAAGTTCCATCGGGATTCAAAAGGTTTATTACTTCAAGGTGATTTCTCTGCGCGACCTGCCAGTCGTTCGGGTCATGTGCCGGAGTAATCTTTACCATTCCAGTCCCAAATTCCTTGTCAACGTAATTGTCGGCAATGACCGGAATAACACGGTCAGTCAAAGGAAGCTTCAGTTTTTTTCCAACAATATCCTTGTAGCGCTCATCAGAAGGATTCACGGCAACCGCTGTATCACCGAGCAAAGTTTCCGGTCGGGTTGTCGCAACTTCAATTCTTGTAGAGCCATCAGGAGCCGGACCGTCCGCATATTCGTACCAGATATGATACATCGCGCCGGCAGTATCCTTGTGGTCAACCTCGTCATCAGCAAGAGCCGTTCCGCATCGCGGACACCAGTTTACAAGGTAATGGCCTTTATAGATAAGTCCACGCTCATACAAGGTAACAAAAACCTCGCGGACAGCCTTAGAAAGCCCCTCGTCCATTGTAAAACGCTCGCGTTCCCAGTCAGTTGAATTTCCAAGTTTTCTCTGCTGCTTTACGATTATATCGTGATGTTCCTTTTTAACCTGCCAAGTACGCTCCAAAAAAGCGTCACGACCCAAATCATTGCGCGATTTTCCTTCTTTTTTAAGCTGACGTTCAACAACGTTCTGGGTAGCAATTCCCGCGTGGTCAGTTCCTGTAATCCACAGAGTATTGTCACCTTTCATACGGTGATAACGCACAACAATATCCTGCAGAGTGTTGTTCAAACCGTGTCCCATATGCAGAACACCAGTAACATTCGGCGGAGGAATCACTACAGAATAAACGCCGGCTTTTCCGCCACATTTGCTGCAGCCGCATTTTTCATAATTTTCATGCACAGGCGACTCTTTATCGCTTGCAGGCTTAAAATAGCCATTTTTTTCCCATTCGTTATAAATTCGGTCTTCAAAATCTTTCGGATTATAAGCTTTTTCTAGTTCAATTGCTTTCATAAGGAACTATTTTAATGAATTAGACCGTTATTTTCAATTCGTTTTTTTATGAAGGGCTCCCGCCCTACGGCTCAAACCTTCGCTTTTCGCAAGTTTCACGCAAGCGTTCAACATCTCAAACCTTCGCTTTTCGCAAGTTTCACGCAAGCGTTCAACATCTCAACCTTCGGTTTTCGCCTACCTTCCCGACACAGGACCGCGCTTCGCTGGTCAGTTTTTTTTTAGCCGTCCAACGTGCTTCCAGTGTAAAGATTAAAATATCTGCCTTTCTGCGCCATCAGCGTTTCATGGTTTCCGCGCTCAATTATCCTGCCCTGCTCAAGCACAATTATTTCATCCGCATTCCGGATTGTAGAAAGTCTGTGCGCAATCACAAAAACAGTTCTTCCGCTCATAAGGCGATCCATTCCGTCCTGAATCAGCTTTTCAGTTCTTGTGTCGATTGAGCTTGTTGCCTCATCCAGAATCAGAACCGGCGGATTTGCAACTGCCGCGCGCGCAATCGAAAGAAGCTGCCTCTGCCCCTGGCTTAAACTTCCGCCATCTCCGGTAATCACGGTTTCATAGCCATTTTCAAGGTGGCTTATAAAAGAATCAGCGTTCGCAAGTTTTGCCGCATCCTGAACCTGCTTACGGCTTGCCTCAAGATTTCCATATTTTATGTTCTCCAAGATTGTTCCGGTAAAAAGGTGGGTGTCCTGCAGAACCATTCCCAGAGACTTACGCAAGTCACTTTTTGCAATCTCATCGAGCGGAATTCCGTCGTAAAAGATTTTTCCTTTTCCTTCGGGAATATCATAAAAGCGCGTAAGAAGATTTGTAATCGTCGTTTTGCCGGAACCAGTTGAGCCGACAAGTGCGATTTTCTGCCCGGGTCTGGCGTGAATAGAAATATCATGAAGAACAGGTTTTTCCGCCGTGTAGCCAAAATTCACGTGGTCAAAAACAACATCGCCTTTCATCGGAATAAGATGATTGTCCGCATTGTCTTTCCACGACCATTCGCCGGTGTACGCAAAACTCTGGTGGTTTTTGTACGAATTTACAAGCGTGATTCTGCCCTGGTTTGCCTCAGGAATTTCATCAATTATGTTAAAAATCCGTTCCGCACCGGCAAGCGCATTCAGAATCGAATTAAAAAACTGACTTATCATTGTAACAGGGCGGCTGAAATTTCTTGTGTACTGCAGGAATGCCGCAATCGTTCCAATATCGTGAAGTCCGAAAATCACAAAAAACGCGCCAGCAACTGAAACCAGCGCATACTGAACGTGTCCAAGATTTCCCATTATCGGGCCAAGAATATTTCCGTAAGTGTTTGCCCTTGTTCCGGCTCCGCAAAGTTCGTCATTCAGAACGTTGAATTCTTTTATAGATTCCTGCTCGTGGTTAAAGATTTTCACAACTTTCTGGCCTTCAATAAGCTCTTCTATATAGCCGTTTATTTTTCCGATATTTTTTTGCTGTTCCCTGAACGCTTCCGCGGATTTTTTTCCTATTTTTGTGGCAAAAATCATCATCAGCGCCAAAGTCAGAACCACAATAACCGTAAGAAGAGGAGAAAGAACCATCATCATCACAAAAACACCGGCAACAGTAAGCAAAGAAGACATAAGCTGCGGCACAGTCTGGTCAAGCATATCCCGCAGAGTATCAGTGTCGTTCGTAAAACGGCTCATAAGCTCGCCATGCGTGTGCGAATCATAAAAATGAATCGGAAGCGACTCCAGTTTTTCAAACAAATCAGTGCGGATCCGGCACAAAAGACTTGAGCTGATGTGGAGCATAAGCCGTGCGTTCAGCCAGCCTGCAAAAGCGCCGCAGCAGAAAATTACGGCAACCTTTAAAAGCAGGCTGAAAAATTCCTTAAAATCAGGCGTTTCCTGACCAATCAGCGGAATTATAAAATCGTTTAAAATCGGTTTTATAATGTATGAGCTTAAAATATCGGCAAATGCGGCGATTATGACACACGCAAACACCAAAAGCCATAGTGTCTTAAAGCTTCCCATGTATTTTAAGATTCTTTTTACAGTTTTCTTTGTATTTTTTGGCTTCTGAAGCCCTTTTACTTTTACTGGTGGCATTTTTTTCCTCTTTTACAAACTGATGTCCGCTTAGTTTATGTCCGCATCGCCCATGCTGGACTGGCTTTCAAAGACTTCCCTGTAAATTCTGCAGGTCTTTAAAAGCTCATCGTGCGTTCCGCTTGCGCTAAGTTTTCCGTCATCAAGCACAAAAATCACATCCGCATCTTTTACAGAAGAAATTCTCTGCGCAATTATTATTTTTGTAATCTCCGGATGCGCTGAACGCAACGCCTCGCGGATTCTTTTTTCTGTAGCCGTATCTACCGCGCTTGTGGAATCATCTAGAATCAGGATTTTCGGGTTCTTTAAAAGCGCACGCGCAATGCATAGACGCTGTTTTTGTCCGCCGGAAAGATTAACTCCGCCCTGTCCAAGCTCTGTCTCGTATCCATCAGGAAGATTTTTTATAAAACTGTCAGCATCGCTGGCCACGCAGGCAGAAACAATCTCTTCATCAGACGCGTTCTTGTTTCCCCATTTTAAGTTTTCTTTTATAGTTCCGCTAAAAAGAACATTTTTCTGAAGGACAACCGCGACATTTTCCCGCAGAGCCTTTAAGTCATATCTTTTTACATCAATTCCGCCGACTTTTACAGTTCCAGAAAAGACATCGTAAAGCCTGGGAATCAAAGAAACCAGCGTTGTCTTAGAAGAGCCAGTTCCACCGATAATTCCAACAACATTTCCGCTTTTTATATGAAGATTTATTCCAGAAAGCACAAGATTTTCTTTCTTCCTGCTGTAACTGAAGCATACATCCTCAAAATCCACAGAACCATCTTTTACAGTCTTTTCAGCGTTCTCTGGCTGGGCAACATCCGGAACTTCATCCAAAACCTGGCAAATTCTGGTTATGCTTGCACGGGAAAGGACAAGATTCACAAAAATCATTCCAAGCATCATCAGCGACATAAGAATCTGGGTAACATACGTCAGGAAACTTACAAGCTCGCCGGATTTCATTGAGCCAAAAACAATCATCTTTCCACCGAACCAAAGCACAAAAATAATGCAGGCATAAACAATAAACTGCATAATCGGCATTAAGGTAATTACAATTTTTTCCGCCCGGACCTGCGCATTCTTTACGTTTTCAGCGGCTTCCCGGAACTTTTCGTTTTCAAAATCTCCGCGGACAAACGCCTTTACAACACGGATTGCAATAAGGTTTTCCTGGACAATATTGTTCATCTTGTCATACTTTTTTAGCATTTCAGAAAAACGCGAATACGCCGCAGAAGAAAGAGCCGCAACCGCAAAAGCCAAAAGTGGAATCGCGGCAATAAAAACCAGAGCAAGGCTTGAATTAATCTTGAAGGCCATAATTGTTCCGGCAAAAAGCATAAACGGAGCGCGGAAACAAATTCTGCACAGCATCTGGTAGACGTTCTGGACATTCGTAACATCAGTTGTAAGGCGCGTAACCAGACTTGCAGAAGAAAAATGGTCAACATTTGCAAAAGAAAAATCCTGAACCTTTACAAAAAGCCGCCTGCGCAGATTTCTGGCAAAACCAAGAGCGGCAACAGCCCCGAACCTTGCGCCGCATGAGCCAAAGAAAAGGGAAACAAACGCGCAGAGAACCATAAGCCCGCCGACTTTTAAGACGTAATAAAGATTATGCCCGGAAATTCCCACGTCAATAATTTTTGCCATAAGAAAAGGAATCAGGGTTTCCATCACAACTTCGCCGATCATCACAAGAGGCGAAAGAAAAGTGTTCAGCCAGTATTTTTTTTCAAGACCGGCAGTAATTTTTTTTATTATGCTCATTTTTTTCTATTTTACCAAATTTTTCAAAAAATCGTTCCACATTTTTTCGTTCCAGTGGAATTCCTTCATAAATTTATTATCCAACATTCCAAAACCGTGTCTTCCCCATTCGTAGACAGCAAGCACGGAAGGAATTTTTTGAGCCTTAAGCGCCTCGTAAAGGGCAAAACTGTTCCGGTAATCAACAACCGGGTCATCAAGGCAGACAACAATATAAGTCGGAGGCATGTTTTCCGGAATCTGAAGCTCCAGTGAAAATTCGTTTTTGCGGGATTCAGACTGATTTTTTCCCAAAAGGCTTTTTCTGCTCCAGCGGTGGGCAATCTCGCCGTTCATGCTTACAACAGGATAAACAGGAATACAAAAATCCGGCCGCAGACTGACTTTATGCTCAATTCCAAGATTTTTAAGCTCGTCGTGGGATTCAAAAAACGCACCTGCCATTGCAGCAAGATGACCTCCGGCAGAAAAACCGATTACTCCAACCTTGTTTTCGTCAATTGAATAAAATTCCGCATTTTCACGGACAATCTGAATCGCGCGCTGAATATCCTGAAGCATTGCCGGATGATGGAAACCGTTTTCTGCGGTGCGGTAACGCAACGTGAACGCAACAACGCCTTTTGAGGCAAACCATTCCGCAGTCTTATAACCTTCGTTATAAAGTCCAAGATGATGGTAACTTCCGCCGGGACAAATTATCACAGCCGCTCCGGTAGGCTTTCCCTGCGCAGGATGGACATACATCGTTGAGTTATATTTTTTCATCTTAGGAATATCTTTCCAGAGCCGCACAGGAGTTCCGCTTTTTGCAAAGACAACCGATGAAACGCAAAACAAAGCAATAATCAAAAAAACTTTTTTCACGCGCTAATTGTAACAGATTTGTCAAAAAATGATAAATAGCCGGAGCTTAATATGGAATTTTTAAAAGCGCTACGTTCTGAAGGATTCTTTCCATCAGCAAAAAACTCTCTTCGGTCAGAGAGGAAAAATTATCCTGCATCGTGTGGAATTTTTGCCATGTGGGCGGAATCATCTTCTGAAAGAAAGATTTTTCAGAATCCGCAGGAATTTTTCGGTTCAGGACAAAATCTTCGAGTTGCGGAAAACGCACAAGGTTGAACATATACTCATTCGCCTCGTCCACAGGAAGCATTGTAACTGCAACCGCCGCAATTCCGTGAGCCAGAAAACCGGCATTATCGCTGTAAGGAACCGGAAGCGAAACGAATTTTCCCTCACAAGAGGAACGCAAAATCCGGGAAACTCTAGATTCCAGAGAAAAAAAATTCTTTTTGAACTTTTGCCCCGCATTCTTTGGAACAAAACTTTTTGAAAGAACCGGAACAGAACCGCGGCCGACGCAGTCAAAGACGTAGACATCATCGTCTGTTATGCTAAGACGCTTAAAGACATTCGCAAGACCAAAAGCCCCCTGAAAAGAAACATCCTTGTTTCCGGAGGCAATCTCTTCTCCGTCCGTAAAAATAAGCCGGACATTGTGCTGGATTCCGCTGTTAAAAAGCCAGACTGCCCAGTTCATAAGGCAAAAAACCGAAGATGTATTGTCGTTCGCCCCGGGACTTCCTGGAAAAATATCGTAGTGGGCAATCACCGTCTTTATCTTAAAAAGCGGGCTGTACGACTCTTTTGGAAAAACAACATAAATATGCTCGTGTCCGTCAATCGGCATAACAGCAGTCTTTACGCCACGCGCAGAAAGCCACGAAAGAATAAAATCGCGGCGGTTTGTCTGCGGCTCAAGAAATTTTTTGTAGTCTTCTCCCAGATACATAGCAGAATTATAGCACAAAATTCAAAAAAAATTGCCAAAAACCAGTCTTGATTTATGCAAATCAACTCATTATCTTTTTTGTATGTCGTTATTTTTAGTTTTAGCATTTTTATTTTGTGTGGGCAGCATTATCGGCTGGTCAATCGAGGTAATCTACAGACGTTTTTCGCCACTAAAAGGCGTTGAAAAAAAATGGGTGAACCCCGGGTTTCTTACAGGACCGTATCTTCCTATTTATGGACTTTCCCTGATTGTACTGTTTCTTCTTTCACAGATAAATGTTTCGTTTATACAAAATTCAACCCTACAGAAAATCGTTCTTTTTGCTCTGATGGCGCTTGCAATCACAGCGTTTGAATATGTCGCCGGGCTGATTTTTATAAAAGGAATGAAAATTATGCTCTGGGACTACAGAAACCAGTGGGGAAACATCCAGGGAATTGTCTGTCCGCTCTACACTTTTTTCTGGTGGATTTTAAGCGCAGTCTACTATTTTCTTATCCATCCGCATATTGAGGCGTGGCTTTACTGGTTCACAAACCATATCTCATTCTCTTTTGTAATCGGATTTTTTTACGGAATTTTTGCGGTTGACCTTTTCAGTTCTTTTCAGGTTATGGCAAAAATCAGAAAATTCGCAAAGGAAAACAAGATTATTTTCAGAATCGAAAACTACAAGAATCACCTTCAGCAAAAGCAGGAGGAACGAAAAGAAAAAATCCGCTATCTTCTTACTTACAAGGCGGAAAAAAACCTTGCAGAAAGCCTGAAAGAATATCTTGAAAAAGTCCGCGGCCAGAAAAACAGATAAGGAAGCCTCTAAAAACTGCAATCTTTAGAGATACCCATAATTATTTTGCCGAAAGCGCCTGCACAATTGCATATACGCAGTCACCGGCACGCTCGATTTTTCTTACAATATCCATATACTGAAGCTCAGCCTTTACATCACCGCCGGCTTCAATTCGCTTTCGGCTTGCCTTCTGAAGCTCTTTCTTGTTCTTATCGATTTTATCCTCAATCTCCGCGGACATATTTGTTTCATCATCCGAAATTCCAAGCGCAATAAAAGTACAGGCCTGCTCGTAAAAAATCCTGACCTGTTCCAGATACGAAAGAAGTTTCCGAACCCGTCCTGACCCCTGCTCGATATTCTTTTCAGAAATATATTTTGCAACTGTGTGCATCATCGAACAACATTCATCGCTAAGGTCTTCTATGCTCTGAGTCACGTGGATCAGGCGCGAATAATTGTGGCGGTCATTATGGTTTGCATTCTCAAGGCGCGAGCAGAGCTGCAGAAAATGCGAAATCGCCTCGTTCATCTCGTCAACATATGCCTCATCAGCTGTGATTTTTTCAGACAAAGCCCGGATCTCATCATCGTCGCTTGTCACGCACTGGGCAATCAAATCAACCATCTCCATAACGCGGCTGGACATTTTTGTAATTTCTTTCTGCATCTGGAACGAATAGACATCCGCAGAAATATGGTCTTTAGGCAAAATGACAGGAAGCTTGTAGTGCAAATCCTCTTCTTTCTGGGAAGATTTAATAAATTTCTTCGCAAGAAAAGCAATCTGGTTCACAAAAGGCAAGAAAAGCAGCGTCGCGCAAAGATTAAAAATCGTATGAAGCATCGCGATATGCGTTGTGATGTTTGAAGCCGGAGTTCCAGGAATCAAAAGATCAACAAAACCAAGGAACGGTTTAAAGAACAAAAGCGCCAGGATAGTTCCGGTAACATTGAATGCAACATGAACGGCAGCCGTACGTTTGGCATTTATATTCGCCCCCAAAGAAGACATGACAGCATCAATTGTAGAACCAATATTACTTCCAAGAACAATCGCCGCAGAAAGTTCCCACGTAAGAGAGCCGTTTGCCGCCATCGCAAGCACAATAGCCGTCATCGCGGAAGAAGAGTGAATCAGCGCGGTAAAAAACGCGCCTATCAGAACGCCTACCAGAAGCCCCGCAAAACCAAGCCCTGTAAGTTTCTGGATAAAATCAATCGCGCCAGGACCGAGCTGTATAGAATCTTTTAAAAGCCCGAGACCCATAAACAGAACCGCAAAGCCCATAAAGCAGTACGCAAAATTATGAATCTTCAGCTTTTTAAAATACTGAAGGATGAATCCGATTCCAAAGAGAGGAACTGCCGCCGCCTCCATGCTGAACGAAAACCCGAAGAACGAGACAATCCAGGCGGTAATTGTTGTTCCTATGTTTGCTCCAAAGATGATTCCGATTGCCTGTGTCAGCGAAAGAATCTCCGCATTCACAAAGCTTACGACCATTACAGTTGTCGCGCCGGAAGACTGGATTATCGCCGTAACCGCAAATCCTGTTAAAACTGCGGAAAACCTGTTTCCTGTGATTTTTCCAAGAAGAGTCTGGAGACTGCTTCCCGCACCTTTTTGAATACCGTTAGAAAGCATGTCCATTCCGTAAAGAAGAAGACAAAGCGCGCCGGCAAAACTTAAAATTTGTCCAATAAAATTTAAAACCAATTGATTAACCTTAAAAAATTCAGCAAAGTTTTTATATGAAAAGAATATACATAGGTAACCTTAATTTCAAGACCTCAGAAGAAAATCTTGTGGAAAAATTTTCACAATTTGGCGAAGTGACTTCGGCAACCATCATAAAAGACAAGACAAGAGGACTTTCAAAAGGATTCGGATTTGTCGAGATGCCAAACGACGATGATGCGGAAAAAGCAATCAGCGGCTTAAAGGGAAAAGACTTTGACGGGCGGAAAGTACGCGTTTCAGTCGCAGAGGACAAACCAAAAAGACAGACATCTTATTGAAAAAAGCACTTTTTAAAAGTAAACTTAACTATCGCAAAAAATTAATTGTTATGGAGTTTATATGTCAACACCATTGGAAGAATATCTTTCGTCATGCAACGGAAAACCGAATGCGGCCATGTGCTCATATGTGGCGAACCTTCAGCAGGTTGCCTCAATAGGACCGGAAATCGCGGCATCTATTGTAAACGAGCTTGAAAACCAGAGAAGTCACCTGAAACTTGTGGCTTCTGAAAACTACTGTTCACTCAATGTCCAGGCGGCAATGGGAAACCTTCTGACTGATAAATACGCGGAAGGTTATCCGGAACACCGCTACTACGGCGGATGCGTAAATATCGACGCAGTTGAAAACACTGCCGCACGCGAGGCGGAAAAACTTTTTGGCGCAGAATACGCTTACGTTCAGCCTCACTCAGGCGCAGACACAAACCTTGTTGCATATTGGTCAATACTTTCCGCAAAGGTTGAAACTCCAACTCTTGAAGAACTTGGTGTAAAATCCCTTAATGACTTGACAGCAGAACAGTTCGATATGCTCAGAAAGCGTTTTGGAAACCAGCGTCTTATGGGTCTTGACTATTCCTGCGGCGGACACCTTACACACGGTTACAGAATGAACGTTTCTGCCAGAATGTTTGAAAGTCATCCTTACGGAGTTGAAAAAGACACTGGACTTCTTGACTACGACAAAATTGAAAAACAGGCAATGGAAGTAAAACCGCTTATTTTGCTCGCAGGATATTCGGCTTACCCAAGAAAGATTAATTTTAAGAGATTCCGCGAAATCGCAGACAAATGCGGAGCCGTACTGATGGTCGACATGGCTCACTTTGCAGGCCTTGTGGCAGGAAAAGTTCTTACAGACGACTACGATCCTGTAAAATGGGCTGACATTGTGACCACAACAACGCACAAGACTTTGCGCGGACCAAGAGGCGCGCTGATTCTCTGCAAAAAAGAATATGCTGACTATGTAAACAAAGGCTGCCCGATGGTTTTAGGCGGACCTTTAGGACACGTGATGGCGGCAAAGGCGATCGCATTAAAGGAGGCAAATACTCCGGCATATCAGGACTACGCAAAAAATGTTGTAAAAAATGCCCAGGCGCTTGCAGAAGCCTGCATGTCTCACGGAATGCCGCTCCAGACAGGCGGAACAGACAATCATCTTATGCTAGTTGATGTTACAGTTTATGGTCTTACAGGAAAACAGGCCGAGGCCGCTTTGTTCAACTGCGGAATCACAGCAAACGCGAATGCCCTTCCTTATGACAAGAACGGCGCATGGTGGACTTCCGGAATCAGAATCGGAACGCCAGGACTTACAACTTTAGGCTTTAACACTGACGATATGAAGGAAGTTGCCTCTATCATCGACTTTGTTCTTAAAGGCACAAAACCGGGACTTACAAAAGACGGAAAACCTGCAAAAGGAAAAATCAGTCTTGACCCGAAAGTTCAGGAAGAGGCAAAAGCACGTGTAAACAGACTGCTTTCAGCCCATGTTCTTTACCCGGAACTTGATCTGGACTTCTTGAAAAAAGAATTTGTAAAATAAAAATAACCAGACAAAGACTGTCGGTACAAAAACTGTCGGCTGACAAAAAAAGAATATTGCACTACAGTGCGGATTCCAGTCAGCCGGCAGTTTTTTGTTATTTCCAAAAAAATTATTTTTCAGCAACCGTAAGATTCACAAGCCAACGCTCTTTTTTCAGCCAGAAGAATCCAATCAGTGCCTTTGCGACATCGCTAAGTTTTACAATCGCATACATTTCAATAGGACCGAGTTTTGTAAGGAATGTAAGAAGCAACATTCCCCCGATAAACAGAATATTTGCAACAGTGTCGCAAATAACGCCCATCGTCGTGTCTCCGCCAGTTCTTGAAACCGAATACTGGGCGTTTAAAAAAGCCCACAGCGGAAGATATGCCGCCGCAACAATTATAAGATGCTTCGCAATCTGCTGCGCCTCAAAAGTAAGATTTTTGAACACAAAAGGAACAATCCACGTTGTGCCAAACCCAATCATCATAAAAATCACACCAAAAATTGTCGCTCCGCTCAAAACCCAGTTCTTGCATCTACGAGCCTCCTCGATTTTTCCGGCGCCAAGC
>CAVGBY010000016.1:0-6405 GCA_963627355.1 uncultured Prevotella sp.
TGCAGGAGCAGTGCGAAAGCGTTTTTGGTTACGGAAAGGCAGTTCCACGCTCGGTTCTTGTTGTGCGGACTGATTTTATCGAAAATTCCGCGGGTGAATTCCAGTCATTCCTGTCGGATCTGGAATATTCGGTTCAGCGTGCCGCAAGAAATCCTAGGAAAGCCGCAAGAATCGTGGCAGAAAATGATTTTGGCGTGAACAGCCGGATTTGCGCCCAGGCGATTGCAGGTTCAAAATATGATTTTTTTCCGGTAAAAGGTGATTTTGATTTAATTGTCAATCGTTAAGTTTTGATTTATAATCAGTGTGCTATGATAAAAGAATTTTTAAACTATGATACAGTTCGTAACGATGCGTTAAAACTTGCATACAAAATTTACAATGAGGATCATTTTGTTCCTGATGTAATTTATTGTTCTCTCCGCGGCGGCGCTTATATGTCAAATGTTATAAGCGAATATTACAAAATCGTCCGAAAAGACAAGCATCCTGTGTTGTATGCGGCAGTTGTCGCGCGCTCATATTCAGATATAAGAAAAAATACTCCACGTGTTTACGTTGACGGATGGACATATCCGCCAAAAAATCTTCGCCCGGGCGACCAGATTATGTTAATAGACGACATTTACGATTCTGGAAACACAATCGATGCTCTTGTAAACATTTTGTACGATTATGGTGTTCCCCGGGAAAACATCAAGGTTGTTGTGCATGACTACAAGGAATTTAAATACAAGGAGCAGCCTCCGGTAAAACCCGACTATTGGTGCAGAAAATTCGTTATAAATACGCCTGAAGAAGACCGCTGGATTCATTATATGAGCCACGAGCTGGTTGGACTTTCAGAAAAAGAACTTGAGGAGAATTACTACAGGCAGGATTCTGGGCTTAGAAAAGTTCTTGATCCTTTGTTCGGTGAAAAATAATAAAAAATGAAAAAAACATTTCAGCTTTTTACAGTTTTTTGTTTCTTTTTGGAATCTCTTTTTTGCGCGGAGGGCCGGGTATTGAACCCTGTGCCGGGAACTTGGGCAAACAGGCAGATTCTTGTTGTTGACTCTCCATCTTCTAGCAGCGTTTATTACTCACTTAGCGGAGAAGACCCTGAAACTTCAGGCATTGCTTACGACGGACCTGTTCTTATTGATTTGGACGGAGATGTTTCTGTTTCTGTTGCGGTAATCGATAAGGACGGCGGCAAGCAGCTTGAAAAAATTGAATACAAGGTTTCTTCTGCCTCGCTTCCGGAAGAAGAAAAAGCCGCCGGCTTTGTTGAAACAATAAACCTGAACAGTTCCGTTGACTACAATTGCGGAGATGTTTTTTCCATTCCCCCGTCGCTTGAATTTTCATTCGGCACAGAAGATTATGAATTTGAGCCCGGTACAGATCTTTCTATAAGCAAAAATTCTGTTGTCCCGCGTCTTATTCCTTGCACGGTTACAGACGGAAAGTCTAAATGGCGTTTTGTGATAAATGTTCATCCTGTCGCAACCGGGCTTTACTCCAGAAAAGATGTTCCTTTTGAAATTTCTGACTGGTCGGAGATAACTTTTAAGGACCGTAAGCAAATCTACAAAATTGATGACAGCTGGTGGAATCTTCCAAAAGAAAAACTTACGCTTGACAGAACCGGAAACCATATGATTTCGTGGCAGAACGTCGCCTATTCCGATGAAAATATCGTGAAATTTTATGTTCTTCCGCCAAAGCCGTTGCTCCGTACAGAAAAACTTGAAGGCGGAGCGGTTTCTGTTTCTTTTGAAGGGCAGGAAGGCTACAAATTTGGAATTCTTGATTCTGACGGAAATTCATCAGAACTTTTTGACCAGATTACAATTGATACTTTTAAGGGTGACAACTTTAAGGGAACTCTGGAAGCCGGAATTTATTTTGATTCGGTTTTTCAGGGAAAACTTGAGATTCCTTTTGCAATAAATAAAAAGAATCCTGCCCAGCCGGTTATTTCTTCTTCTGTGCCTGGGGCATTTATCAGGGAAAACACATTGATTTCAATAAAATCGCCTGAAAAAAACAAGATTTTTGTGAATTTTTCAGGACCGGTTGTCTTGGGCGATGATTATTCTGTTGAATCCGGAGCCGCGCTTTTTGAGCTTTCTGACAAAAATTTTGAGCCGCTTTCAAAAAGCACCTTTTCTCTTTCCGCTTCCGCGGACGGCGCCACTGCATACCGTGTTTCTGCTTATTGCGTCGATTCAGAGGGCAACAAAAGCAAAACAGCTGAATATTCCGTGATTATCGACACCTGCAATTATTACATTGACGGCACAATCTCTTCCGGTGAAAAAAATGAAAACGCAAACGGTTCAAAAGACTTGCCGTTCTCTTCATTCGATGAGATTATTCCGTTCCTAAAAAACAGCCGCTTTCTGCGCATAAATTTAAAAGGAAACGTGTCTGTTCCAGACGGGCGGATTATAATAAATTCAAACTGCTCGTTAAGAGGAACTCAGGATGCGCGGCTTACGCTTGGACCAAAAACAAATTTTGACATAAGGAATTCAAGTTTTTCTTTTTCTGACGTTTTGATTACTTTCAATGAGCAGGATTTTTCGCGGGAAACCTCAAATGTCTTCAATGTTGAGCGTGGAGTTCTTTTCTTCAGCAATGTTGAGTTAAAATGTTTGTTCGGAAAAAATGGAACAGCGATAAATTCTGACAATTCCGTGATAAATATTGAAAATTCTGGAATCACAACGTCGGCTTCGGTCTATTCGTGCGTGGTTTCTGCTGTCAAGTCAAAGTTGAATATAAAAAAATCCCGGATTGCATCTGTTGCGGACACGGCTGTTAATTTTTCGGCGCAGGGCGGACTTTTTGAGCTCAAAGATTCTGAATGTAAAGTAACTGCCTCTTTAGGGCGGATTGCGGAACTTTTTGACACATACTCAACAATTACAGGAAATAATTTTTCAGGAGATTTAAAGAACCGCTCCGGAAACGGCATTGCAATTTACACCGACAAGAAAAATCATTCCCTTGAATATTCAGATAATTCTGAAGCAGGCTTTTAATGAAGCAGATTTTTCTATGTGGCCTGGACGAGGCTGGAAGAGGTCCTTTGGCGGGTCCTGTTACCGCAGGCGCTGTTATCTTGCCGGAGGATTTTCCTGTTGAAATACTGAACGACTCAAAAAAACTTTCTGAAAAAAAAAGGGACCTTGCGGAACTTGTAATAAAAGAAAAAGCCTGCTGGGGAATCGGGGTTGTAAGCCACGAAACAATTGACAAGATGAATATTCTGAACGCAAGTATGTACGCAATGCAGCTTGCTTTTGAAATAATGTGCCTAAAACTGCCGGAATGGGCAAAATCCCGCAACATTTCTGAATACGAAATAAACTGCATTACGGACGGAACTTCCACGCCAAAGATAAAGTGCGGCCAGTTAAAATGTGAGCCAAAAGCTGATGCTCATTATCCGTGTGTAATGGCCGCCAGTATAATTGCAAAAGTCGGGCGTGACCGCATAATGTATGAAATGGATAAGCTTTATCCGGAATACGGTTACGCCAGGCACAAAGGTTATCCGACAAAAGCCCACCGGGAAATTTGCCGCAAAATCGGACCGTCACCAATACAGCGGCTTTCGTTCAGATACTAAGAATCAGGAAAGACTTAAAAATTACTCTTCAGTTTTTGTTTCTTCCGTTTTTGGGCGTTTTGAAACAACATGAATCCGTCCTGTACGCTTTATTCCGTCGTTCGGATTACGTTCATTTTCAATTTTCATTCTGTAGATTTTTCTGGTTTTTTCTTCTTTTGCGGCTTTCTTTTCAGCCTTGATTTTCGCCCGTGTCTTCCGGTCTTTTTCAATGTAGGTCAGTGAGCGGTCCAATCCCTGAAGAACTTTCTGCATATCGTCGGCAAAAATTGCAATCTGATGTCGTTCCCCGTCTGAACCGTCCCGGCTTTTGCTTTCTACAATCTGAAGAAATACATCTCCAGTCCGATTTTCCTTTACGTTAAAAAAATAAGAACGGTTGTCAAGATAAACTTCTGTTGTATAAAGTTCTCCGCGTGCACCCATATTTTTGCCTTCCTTAGAAATGTGATTTGTTCATATAAAATATCTTAGAAACCCAAAATAATCAACAGACTTTTGTGGATTGTAAGCCTATGAATTGAATTTTTTTACAATCCCGCTGACTTTTTCCAAAAGTTCCTGCATGGCTTTTTCAGTTGTTTCTGAACCAAAACTGAATCTGACCGCCGTTTCTGACTCATCGCGTGTCACGTGCATTGCCTCAAGGACAGGGCGGTTATTTTTTCTGCTGGAACAGGCGCTTCCTGTGGAAATATAGAACCCTTCTGCATCAAGGGCACGGAGCATCACCTGACCTGGAATATTTTTAAACGATGCCTGCACAATCCACGGTGAATAAAGTCCTGGTTTTTCTGTCCTGGATTTCGGGATTATCGAGCAGCAGTTAAGTTCCGCCAGGCCATTTATAAATTCCGCGCAATATTTTTGCTGCGCGTAAAAACGTTCCTCCATCTTTTTGTTCTGTGCAGAAATGTAGTATTTTTCAAGGCATTTGCTAAAGGCAAGCGCGCCGTAGACATTCTCTGTTCCTGAACGGATTCCCTTTTCCTGGCCGCCGCCGCGCATAAATGGTTCAACGGCATTTTTTAAATATAAAAGTCCGATTCCACGCGGTCCGCAGATTTTGTGCGCGCTGAACGCCGCGCTGTCAATTCCCTTGTAGTTCAAGTCGAACGGAATTTTTCCTGCGGCCTGAACACAGTCAACATGAAGCTTAGGTTTTCTTTTTCCTTCCGTCGCTTTTGCTATTGAGTCCGCAATCTTGTAGACCGGCTGGATTGCCCCTGTTTCATTGTTCACTGCCATTACGCACACAAGAACTGTGTCAGGTTTTAGCATAGAAACAACAGTTTCCGGCTGTATAATTCCGTCGGAATCGGAAGGAATTTCCTCCACCTCAACGCCGCATTTTTTCATTTCGCTTGCCATTTCCCGGATTGCAGGGTGCTCGATAGAACTAAAAAGAACATGACCCTTGTTTTGTCGGTTCAAGACAGAAAGCAGGGCAATGTGATCGCTTTCTGTTCCTCCGGAAGTAAAATACAAAGTTTCTGCAGGAACTCCAAGCGCGCCGGCGCAGGTTTTCCGCGCATTTTCAAAAAGCTCACGGGCCTCTTTTCCGGCAGAATGGATGCTGGACGGATTTCCCCATTTTTCAAGGGTTTCTGCCAGCGATGAAGTTAAAATCTCTTTGTCAGATGGACTTGTTGCGGCCCAGTCAAAATAATGTTCCTTTTGCGTTTCTGTCATTTTATTTTAAAACCGAAAGAATTGCTGAATCTTCTACTTCTTCTGTAAACGGCTCGCACAGCCCCTTTAGAAGAGTGCAGCGTATTTTTGCGGATGTATTTTTCTTGTCTTTTCGCATTGCTTCCAAAATCCGCTCGTTAAATCCGCCGCCCGCAATGAATGGGGGAACAGGTTCTGTACACCATCCGAATTTTTCAAGGACAGAAAGAACTTCATCTTTAAAAGATTCCCTGCAATATTCAAGTTTCGCGCAAAGGCAGACGGCTCTTCCGATTCCCCATGCGACAGCGTCACCGTGGGTGATGTTTCCAAGCCCGGCGACAGTCTCCAGCGCATGCCCGAAAGTATGGCCAAGGTTCAGGTACATACGGATATTTTTTTCTGTAAGATCCTGCTCAACGACCTTCGCCTTGTCGCCCGCGCATTTTTTTATAACATTAAAAATAGTCTCTGAATCGCCATCCAGAAGTTTTTCAGCGTCATTCTTAAAAATATCATAAAGCTCAGTGTCAAACAGAAGCCCGGTCTTTAATGCTTCCCCAAGCCCGGATCGGAACTGGCTCTTTGGAAGGTATTTTACAAATTCCGGAAAAATGTGGATTTCTTCCGCCGGCCAGAAAGCTCCGACCATATTCTTGTAGCTCTTAAAGTCGCATCCGGTCTTTCCGCCTATAGAAGCGTCAACCATAGAAAGCAGCGTTGTAGGCACAAACTGGCACCCAATTCCCCGCTTAAAAAGGGAAGCCGCAAAACCTGTCATATCGCAGATAACGCCGCCGCCAATTCCAACAAAAAGGTCTTTGCGCGAAAAGCCTGAATCAATCGCATTTGAAACAATCTCAAGAACGCTGTCAATTGTCTTGTACGGCTCGCCGGAGCCAAGAATGATAAGGATGTCGCCGCCGCAGACTCCATCTTCAAATTTAGAAACAAACGGCTCCATCACAGGAAGCGTCGCCACTGTCGCATCCGTTACAAAACATCGTCTTCTGCCGTCTTCATTTCCCGGCCCATAAAGCGAAACCAAATCTGGAATTCCAGAAGTAAAAGTTATTTTTGTAACCGCCGTTCCCGGATTTACCGCTGAA